>NZ_JAMYQV010000053.1:0-579 GCF_040321065.1 Mesorhizobium sp. M0563 | reverse complement strand
CAGCGCGCCGATGTTGTCGCCGGCCTGGCCCTGGTCGAGCAGCTTGCGGAACATCTCGACGCCGGTGCAGGTCGTCTTGGTGGTCGGACGGATGCCGATGATCTCCAGCTCCTCCCCGACCTTGACGACGCCGCGCTCGACGCGACCGGTCACCACCGTGCCGCGGCCCGAGATCGAGAACACGTCCTCGATCGGCATCAGGAACGGCTTGTCGAGCGGACGAACCGGCGTCGGGATGTAGGCATCGACCGCCGCCATCAATTCGCGGATCGCGTCCTCGCCGATCTTCTTGTCAGAATCTTCAAGTGCGGCAAGCGCCGAACCCTTGACGATCGGAATGTCGTCGCCGGGGAACTCGTTCTTGGTCAGGAGCTCACGCACCTCGAGCTCGACCAGCTCGAGCAGCTCGGCGTCGTCGACCTGGTCGACCTTGTTCAAGAACACCACGATCGACGGCACGCCGACCTGGCGGGCCAAAAGGATGTGCTCGCGGGTCTGCGGCATCGGGCCGTCGGCGGCCGACACGACCAGGATCGCGCCGTCCATCTGCGCGGCACCGGTGATCATGTTCTTCACATA
>NZ_JAMYQV010000052.1:0-683 GCF_040321065.1 Mesorhizobium sp. M0563 | reverse complement strand
GCAGGGCTATCGCATATGAGTGATGGCATTGATGAGATAGTCGTCGTTCCAGGCGCATTTCTTGATGCGATGGCTGATGGGAACTTTGGCAGCATCGGCGGCCTGAAGGATGTTTCTGGCGAGGCGATTGAGAAGGGCTGTGTTGGCGGGAGCATTGTCCTTGCGGGCACGGCTGAGATCCTCATCGAGATGGACATCGAGCATCCAATGCAGGCCGTTCTCGATCTGCCAATGAGCTCTGGTGAGGTCGAGCGCCCGCTGCGGCGACATGAGCGTGGAGGCCATGAACAGGCGCATCAAAGGTCTGGCCTGATCGCGCCGGCTGGTGATGCGGATGAAGGCCTGGTGGCCAGGCATCAGCGGCTCGGCCGCCGCCACGATCTCGGCCTGCCGCCACTCGTTGCGGCCGTGGCTGGTCTCGGTGCGCTCGGCAATGGAAGGGGTGGCGTCGGCCAGTTGCAGGTTGGCGCGGCGCAGCCAATGACGACGGTTGCCCTTCAGCGCAAGCAGGTAATCGCCACCTCTTTGGGTAATGGCCGCAGCCATGCGGGTGTGGCAGTGGAGCGCATCGGCGGTGACCAATCTGCCCGTAAGATCAATGAGTTCGACGACCTTGAGCGCGGCCTCGACTTCGTTCTCACCATCGCTCGGCGAGACTGCCGCCAGGCACAGCCGGGTCTCGG
>NZ_JAMYQV010000051.1:0-950 GCF_040321065.1 Mesorhizobium sp. M0563 | reverse complement strand
GAATCGAGGGCGGAGGTCGGCAAAAAGCAGCTCGTTCGGCTGTTTTTATTTATATTTTCAAATAGATAAGTCCTAAGGCCGTCAGTGAGGCCCTGTCCGCCAAAAACGCTTACTGGCGAAGGCCTTGCCTGAACCGGTCTTGAAATATCGCTCGAGTTGCCGTGCGTTGGCCTCGGTTTCAACCCCGATGTAGGACTTCAAAGTTACAGGCAGATAGGCCTTGGTCGAAGTCACATAGCCTGATCGATGCGATTCGAAGCGGCGCCGAAGGTCGTTGGTCGACCCGACGTAGACATCGCCGTTACGAAGTTGCAGGAAATAGACGTACCACATAGTCCCCCTACGCTACTTCGTAGCTTCGGGCGACACCCTACGCCCAAAATGCGGTTCCGGGTGGCCTGCCACCCGAAGCCCGCAGGGCGTAGGGTGGCGGAGAGGATGGGATTCGAACCCACGAGAAGCTTTTGACCTCTACTCCCTTAGCAGGGGAGCGCCTTCGACCACTCGGCCACCTCTCCGTTGCGCCGGTGGATAAAGAAAAGCGCCGGCACAATCAACAAGCTGGCGCTATTATCCTTGAAAAATCGACCCTTCGCCAAAGCGCCGCCCAGCGATGTGGCGATTCTGCGGCGATTCCCTGGTTCGCGACTCGCGCCATGGTCACATTTCGGGCCGACCATCGCCGGAATCCGCCGTTTGCAACGGCTTGCGAAGGGCTGTTGGTTAACGGGAGCTTTCGGAGTGAGGCCAAATCGTGTCATTTTTGCAACAACGCCGGGGTATAGCGCCAACACAAACCTTTTGCCGGTACGATCGTGGTTGAACGCCGCCGTCTCATGGGTAATGTCGGGTTTGAAGGAGCGGCGCGGTGCGCATCTTTTTCGGTAGTGGGGATGGGGCAGGGAACGCTGTCCTTCAGCAAAGAATACCCAGACCCGTTTTTTAACTTT
>NZ_JAMYQV010000050.1:0-1218 GCF_040321065.1 Mesorhizobium sp. M0563 | reverse complement strand
CACCACCGTGCCATGGCCGCTCGCCCTTCAGAGCAAGCGCCGTTCTCTCTCCAAAACTTTTTGCAGAACCTTCAGGACACTATCCACCGGCCGGTGGAGGAACGCGCCTGCGGCGCCCAGCGGAGCCACCAGGCAGGTAGGAACCGGATTGTTGGGGATCTTGCGGAACCACCGGAGCTGTTTCACCATGTCGCCGTCGAAACAAGGTCAGCACGAAGGCGCCGAGGCAGCCGCCGAGGGGATGCCGAACGGTGCAAGCCGCCAGAACAGCTTCCAGTCGATATTGCGGTGGTAATGGTGCGCCGTGCCGGATGCGGCCGTGGTGAACACTTCCGCCGCGTGCACCGCGGCCGAAGCCTGCGCCGGCGGAACGCCGAAGGAAAGCAGAACCGTCGAGGAGATCGCGCCGTATGCCATGCCAAGCGCACCGTCGACCGCCTGGGCGAGAAAGCCGACTATGGCGAACAGAATGAATTCAGTCATTGGTGTCCGCCATAAAGTGCGCCGCATGCAGGCCTGTGGATCGGGCAGCCGGCTTGGATCCGCGCCAGAGAAAAGGGCGGCATCGCTGCCGCCCTTTTCCTGTAGTTGGAGGTTGGCTGGATCAGAAATCCATACCGCCCATACCGCCCATGCCGCCGCCGCCCATGCCGCCAGGCATGCCGCCGCCGCCACCCGACTCCTTCTTCGGAGCCTCGGCGATCATGGCTTCGGTGGTGACCAGCAGGCCGGCGACCGAGGCCGCGTCCTGGAGAGCCGTGCGCACGACCTTCATCGGATCGACGATGCCCATGGCGATCATGTCGCCATATTCGCCGGTCTGGGCGTTGAAGCCGAAGGTCGCGCCCTTGTTGTCGAGGATCTTGCCGGCGACGATCGAAGCTTCGGCGCCTGCGTTCGCTGCGATCTGGCGGGCCGGAGCCTGCAGGGCGCGGCGAACGATGGCGATGCCGGCGGTCTGGTCGGCATTGGCGCCGGTGACGGTGATGGCCAGCGAAGCGCGCAGCAGGGCGACGCCGCCGCCGGGAACGATGCCTTCTTCGACGGCCGCGCGGGTCGCGTTGAGGGCGTCATCGACGCGGTCCTTCTTTTCCTTGACTTCCACTTCGGTCGCACCGCCGACGCGGATGACGGCAACGCCGCCCGCCAGCTTGGCGAGACGTTCCTGCAGCTTCTCCTTGTCGTAGTCCGAGGTGGTCTCCTCGATCTGCTGCTTGA
>NZ_JAMYQV010000049.1:0-1236 GCF_040321065.1 Mesorhizobium sp. M0563 | reverse complement strand
CTATTGAGAAGGAACTTCTGGACCAACTGCTTGCCGGCCGCGATCCGAATGAGGTGTTTGCCAAGGACGGATTGCTCGACGACCTGAAGAAGGCGCTTTCGGAACGGATTCTGAACGCTGAACTCGACGAGCACCTTGAGGACGAACGCACCGACGGCAGCGTCAATCGCCGCAACGGCCATTCGCGGAAGTCGGTGCTGACGGGCACGTCGAAGATGACGCTGTCGATCCCGCGCGACCGGGCCGGGACCTTCGATCCGAAGCTGATCGCCAAATACCAGCGCCGTTTTCCCGATTTCGATGACAAGATCATCTCCATGTACGCGCGCGGCATGACAGTGCGCGAGATCCGCGGCCATCTGGAGGAGCTCTACGGCATCGACGTGTCGCCGGACCTGATCTCGGCGGTTACCGATGCGGTCCTGGAGGAAGTGGCCGAGTGGCAGAACCGGCCGCTGGACGCGGTATATCCGCTCGTCTTCTTCGATGCCATACGGGTCAAGATCAGGGACGAGGGCTTCGTCAGGAACAAGGCCGTCTACATCGCGCTCGGCATCCTGCCGGACGGCACGAAGGAGATTCTCGGCATCTGGATCGAGCAGACCGAGGGCGCCAAGTTCTGGCTGCGCGTCATGAACGAGTTGAAGAGCCGTGGCGTCGCCGACGTCCTGATCGCCGTCGTCGACGGCCTCAAGGGCTTCCCCGAGGCGATCAACGCCGTCTTTCCCCAGACTGTCGTCCAGACCTGCATCGTGCACCTGATCCGTCATTCCCTGGAGTTCGTGTCCTGGAAGGACCGCAAGTCCGTCGTGCCGGCGCTGCGCGCGATCTACCGGGCCAAGGACGCCGAAGCCGGCATGAAGGCTCTTGAGGACTTCGAAGCCAGCTACTGGGGGCAGCGGTATCCGGCGATCACCCAAAGCTGGCGGCGCAATTGGCAGCACGTCGTCCCATTCTTTGCCTATCCCGAAAGCGTGCGGCGGATCATCTACACCACGAACGCCATAGAGGCGCTGAACTCCAAGCTGCGCCGCGCCGTCCGCACCCGGGGACACTTCCCCAGTGACGATGCGGCCATGAAGCTGCTATATTTGGTGCTGAACCACGCGGCCGAGGAATGGAAACGACCGCCGCGCGAATGGTTCGAGGCCAAGACCCAGTTCGCCGTCGTCTTCGGCGAAAGGTTCGTCAGCCAATGACGAAACCGGCCTCGCGCACAGAATTCCTGACAGTTCC
>NZ_JAMYQV010000048.1:0-1274 GCF_040321065.1 Mesorhizobium sp. M0563 | reverse complement strand
CTGACCTTGCCCCTCTGATCTAATCCGGTTTGAAGTTCGTTCTGGCCCATCGAGAGGACCAGGACATGAAACGTAGCCGCTTCTCTGAAGAGCAGATCATCGGAATTTTGAAGGAACACGAGGCCGGGGTATCGGTTGCCGATCTGTGCCGCAAGCACGGGGTCAGCGACGCCTCGATCTACAACTGGAAGGCCCGCTTCGGCGGGATGGATATCTCCGAGGCTCGGCGACTGAAGGCGCTGGAGGACGAGAACACGCGGCTAAAGCGGCTTTTGGCCGACGCCATGCTCGACAATGCCGCGTTGAAGGATCTTGTGGGAAAGAAATGGTGACGCCCGCGGCCAAGCGGAAAGCTGTCGCTCGCCTGAAGGAAGGCTTCGGGATGAGCGAACGGCGGGCGTGTAAAGCCATCGGCTGTTGCCGCATGACGGTTCGCTACGAGACCAGCAGGCCGGACGACCGCGAGGTTCGCGAGCGGATGAAGGCAATCGCGCAGGAACGTCGTCGGTTCGGCTACCGGCGTCTTCTCGTGATGCTGAGGCGGGAGGGCCTGATCGTGAACCACAAGAAGCTGTTCCGGCTCTATCGGGAGGAGAAGCTCGCCGTTCGCCGCCGTGGCGGCCGCAAACGGGCGATCGGGACAAGGGCGCCGATGCTGGTGCCGCTGAGGCCCGACGAGCGCTGGTCGCTCGACTTCGTATCGGACCAGCTCACCGACGGGCGCCGCTTCCGCATCATGGCCGTCGTCGACGACTGCACGAGAGAGTGCCTGGCACTCATCGTTGATACGTCTCTTTCGGGCATGCGGGTTGCCCGCGAATTGGACCGGCTCATTACCGAGCGCGGCCGGCCGAGGATGATCGTCAGCGACAATGGCAGCGAGTTCACCTCGAACGCCATCCTTTCCTGGGCGGATCAGAGCCGCGTCGAATGGCATTACATTGCGCCCGGCAAGCCGATGCAGAATGGCTTCATCGAGAGCTTCAACGGCCGACTGCGCGATGAACTGCTCAACGAGACGCTGTTTACCTCGCTGGCTCAGGCGCGCGTAGCCATCGCCCTGTGGCGCGCCGATTACAACACCGCGCGGCCGCACTCCCAAATCGCCTGGCAGACACCGGCCGAGTTCGCCGGCACCTTCAATCCGCGACGGTCGCTCGCGCTGCGCTATGCCAAAGGCTCCGCGCCAGCGCCCGTCCCTTCACCCGCCCAGCAGGGCACAACCCACGCCGGAAACGAACTCAAAACTGGATAGAAACTGGGGGCAAGGTCAC
>NZ_JAMYQV010000047.1:0-1640 GCF_040321065.1 Mesorhizobium sp. M0563 | reverse complement strand
GTAACCGGTATGATCATGACGGTGCCATCCGATCCCCGCTGGAGATGAGCGATTTTCGGCGTATGGTGCGACCATCCGGGACAGGGGCACCGGGAGCACGCCAAGTGCGGGCAGGCCGATGTATTCGATGAGCTGCGAGCTCGCGTTAGTAGCTGGCCGCCCCTGCGACCTGCCCGGTTGCGCCGAGAGCGCGGATCCGTAGGTGTCGCGTCGCCCGCCGGCTCCCGACTGTTTGAGGAGAGGGAGCCGATGAGACGTGTGATTGGAATGGACATCCACCGCACCTTTGCGGAGGTGGTGGTTTGGGAAGACGGCCGGCTGCGCCATCACGGACGGGTCGACATGACCCGCTCGGGACTGGAAGGGTTCGGCCGCAGTTTGCGACGGACGGATGAGGTTGTCGTCGAGGCCACGGGCAACGCCATGGCGGTGGTGCGGGTTCTGTCGCCCTATGTCGGCCGGGTGATTGTCGCCAACCCGATGCAGGTGAAGGCGATCGCCCATGCCAGGATTAAGACCGACAAGATCGATGCCGGCGTTCTGGCGCAGCTCCATGCCAGCGGCTTTCTGCCGGAGGTCTGGGTACCTGACGAGCGGACCGAGCGGCTTCGCCGCCTCGTCGCGCGGCGCAACCAGGTAGTTCGGCATCGCACGCGCGTGAAGAACGAGGTGCATGGCATCCTGCAGGCGCACCTAGTGCCGAAGTGCCCGCATGCCGATCTGTTCAACAATCGCGGTCGCGCCTGGCTCGAGCGGCAGGTGCTTCCCGACGACGAGCGGGCCGCCATCGCCCGCCACATCCGCGAGATCGATCGCCTGGCCGAGGATCTGGCTGACCTCGATCGCGACATCGCCCGGGAAGCGGTTGATGATGCGCAAGTCCGGCGGCTTCAGACGATCACCGGCGTCAATGTCATCGTCGCGAGCGGTATCATCGCCGCGGTCGGCGAGATCCGGCGGTTCCGCGAGCCGCAGAAGCTGGTGAGCTACTTCGGCCTCAATCCGCGTGTGCGCCAATCCGGTCTTGGCTTGGCGCAATATGGCCGGATCAGCAAACATGGGCGTTCCCATGCCCGCGCCATGCTGGTCGAGGCCGCCTGGGCGGCGGCGAAGGCGCCCGGACCGCTCAGGGCCTTCTTCCTACGCATCCGTAACAAGCGCGGTCATCAGGTCGCAGCCGTGGCGGTCGCCCGCAAGCTCGCCGTGCTGATCTGGCATCTGCTGACAAAGGAGCAGGACTACTTCTGGGCTCGCCCGGCGCTGGTGGCGGCAAAGCAGAGGCAGCTCGCTCTCAAGGCCGGCGCGCCGGGCGAGCGCGGTGTCGGTCGCCGCGGTTCGGCTTACGCCTACAACGTGAAGGAGTTGCGAAACAGCGAGAAAGCCGCGGCCGAGAATGCCGAACGTGCCTACGAGCTAATGGTTCGGCATTGGCGGTCACGAGGGCCGAAGCGGCGCACGGACGCCACAAACGAGGAACGACTATAACGGCTGCGTGGCGGCACTCTCATCCTCTCGCACCACTCTTTGCCACGTGGTCGTCCGTGCCGGACAAATATAGCACAAGGAAATCTGGCGGCACGACCGACGCCCTCGGTCCGCTCCAGAATGGCGCCGTGCTCGACGCCGTCAAGGCGTGGCCT
>NZ_JAMYQV010000046.1:0-2414 GCF_040321065.1 Mesorhizobium sp. M0563 | reverse complement strand
CGCTAAACACGGGGGCTGCGCGGCGGACACGCCGACGTCACAGCTACTGCCACGCCATTTTTGCAGAACTTGACGCACACAACTGGCCGGTGGCGGTGGTTGGGGTCCGATGGTCGGCGGCTGAAACACCGCTGGGGGCAATGTTCAACGGATTTCCTGGCCGAGCACGGCCTGACCCCGCATGGCATCCGCCGGTTCTGGCTGCATCAGGCCAATGCGCGCATGAACGCGATGATCCTGAAGCTCTCCTTCGGCCATGATGTCGGCATGACCGGGCGCCAATGGTGCTGGAGCGGCTCGGCAACACGGCGGCGGCCGGCGCGATCATCGCCTTCAAGGAAAACCACGAGGATATGAAGGCGGGCGATTACGGCCTGCTCTGCACCTTCAGGGCGGGGATACTCGATCGGCGGCGCACTGCTCAAGAAGCTTTGACGGGTTTTGCCCGCTCGTTGGCCGGCGCTCTCATGCGCGGCACACGTGAAGGCTGTTCGCCAGTTTGTCACTCGCCCGACCAATGCTATTCTGGATGGACTGGAGCTTCGGACGGCTTGTTCATGAAGGCAGTGTTTCGCCATGCCGGTTTGCCTTGGATCGTCGGGCTCGCGGGCTTCGCGCGTTATGCTCGACGATCGCGAGACGCCGAGCATAATCCGATCCGTCAACCGCACGGCACTATCAGCAAGGCTACGGCGGGGGGCCGCTATCCTCACGCACCTCGGTCATGCCGCAAGCCGCCCTCGCATTCAATGTGTTAGTGGATTCGTGTGAATCTACATCCACACAAACATGTGCTCCAATATTGATCTCGCCGAAGGGGTTGAGCAGCTGGCGCGGTCGTGATTCCAACGGGTTGTCGAAGCCTGATTGGAGAGACCTGATGTGGACGCCAGCTACTCGCCGCCAGCATAACCGCGGAAGCCTGCGCTACGAAACAGACATGACGGACGCAGAGTGGAGTTTGATCGCGCCACTCATGCCCACGGCGCGCCCGACGGGGCGACCGCGCAAATGGCCATTGCGCGAGATCGTGAACGCGATCTTCTACGTCATGCGCGGCGGGATCGGGTGGCGTCTTCTGCCATCGGATTTTCCGCCGAGGAGCACGGTGTTTCGCTGGTTTTGCTTGTTCCGTGACACATGCCTGTTCGAGAAGATCAACCACAAGCTCCTGATGCTGGATCGCGAACGTTGCGGCCGAGAGGCTTCACCCACGGCCTCCGTCATCGACAGCCAGACCGTGAAGACCTGCGAGAGTGGCGGGCCGCGTGGCTATGACGCCGGCAAGAAGATCAAAGGCCGCAAGCGCCATGCGCTGGTCGACACCGACGGTCGGGCTCTCGTCCCTTATCCGCATCCCGCCAGCATCCAGGATCGCGACGGCGCCGGCCCGGTCCTGAACGCCTCGCGGCGACCATTCCCCTTCATCCGAAAGGTGTTCGCCGACCTGGATATCAGGGACCGCGTGTGGCCGAAGGCACCAGTGCGGTTACCAACCCGCGGATAAGAGCTGGATCAACCGTCGTCTTAAGCCCCATCTCGTCCCCGTGCTGCCCATCAACGAAGGACAAACCTGTGACAAAGGACATGGGGCGGAAAAGCTCATCCATCACCCTTGACCACGGTCCGCTCCGTCGTCTGCTCCGTCGTCTGGCGGATTGCACAACAAAGATTTAGGAAATTTCTCACATTTCCGTCCCCCGTTGTAAGTGGCGCCCGGATCCGGAGCGGTCGTTACCAGGGCCAGCGCGATCGCAGGAAGTATCGGGCGCAGCCAGTCAGGCCGAAATTTCGTCGACGGTTTCGGGAGGCCCGGGGCCGCGACATCTTTTGGTGACGGTGTCATTGTTGCCTTTCTCTCGTTCTTTAATGTTTTGCGGATGATCCGGTGTCGTTTGCCATCTGCGATCGGCACGTCGGACGGTTTTGGTAAGGTGACTGGTTTCATAAGGTCGCCAGTTGTTGTCCCAACAACAACCCTTTTGGCAGAGCTAGCTGACAGTAGCCTCAAAAGCAGTCAGCGAATTTCACGACGTAGTGGTCGAGGCCGAGATCGTCTTTGGTGCGCTCGAAGCCATTCCTCGACCGCCCAGCGCAGGCGGCGGCACCGGCCAGTTCGGCCAACGCCGTGCCCCAGACCAGATAGTAGGCGAGCTTCTCCGGCTCCTTGCGGTGGTCGGAATGACGCTGCTGCCAAAACCTGTGGCGACGAAGCCGAGATCCCCCGCTTCATCGCCGGACCAGCTCTAGCCGCACACGCCTTTGATCCTATCGAGTGCCCGGTCGCGTCGTAAGGAACATCCTGACAGGCTGCATAAACGACATGAATCTACGGATGACATCGACAAGCCTGATTTCGACTTTTTCGATTCCTGTTGCGTTTCTTTGTTCGGCTCAGGTGAGCCTGTTTCTTC
>NZ_JAMYQV010000045.1:0-2992 GCF_040321065.1 Mesorhizobium sp. M0563 | reverse complement strand
GATTGCGGAAGAGGCTCTACGACAATGCCGGGCATTTCCGGTCCGAGATGGGCAAGCTCGGCTTCACCCTGGCCGGCGCTGACCATCCGATCATCCCGGTGATGCTCGGCGATGCAGCACTCGTGCAGGAGATGGCGGCGCGCATGCTGAAGCGCGGCATCTATGTCATCGGGTTCTCGTTCCCGGTGGTGCCGAAGGGCCAGGCGCGCCTCCGCACACAGATGTCCGCCGCTCATTCCAGTGCCGACATTGACCGCGCGGTCGTGGCGTTTGCCGAGGTAGCAAGGGAACTGTCGATCATATGACCGGCGGTCTCTAACTGCCTCGCCGCCAAACAGAGCTTCCGGCGAAATTCCAGAGTTTCATCAGAATATGTGCGCTAGCTGCTTGGGCGCCCGAATAGCAGTTGGCCATACCTTCAGAGTACGCATACGGCGACGGCCGCGGAGTCTATTCGTGCGCGCGAGAACCGGCAGCTCTATGATTGTCGCGCGTGAGGTTTCAGGCGGCCTGTTGACCAGCGGGCTTTCAGGTCACGCGGGTGCTTCCATTCCCAGGGCAGCAGTTCGTACAGACGCGAGGTGGGCAGATTAGCGATACGGGCAAGGATCGGCGAGCCAGGCCTTCGGATCAACGTCGTTGAGGCGACAGGTCATGATCATCGTCGACACGACGGCGGTTCGGTCGGCGCCACGCAGGCTACCGGCGAATGTCCAATTCCGTCTTCCCAAAGCGATGCCTCTCAATCCGCGCTCGGCAGCATTGTTGGACAAGCAGATCCTGCCGTCGTCGAGGAAGCGGGCGAGGTCGGTCCAGCGAGAGAGCATATAGTTCATCGGCTTCAGGACGTCGGAGGAACGCGAGAGGGTTTCGCGCTCGCGCAGCAGTCATGCGTGCATGTCGTCGAAGAGTGGCTTGCTCATCTACTGGCGTACGGCGCGCCGCTCGGCGGCGGTCTTGCAGTTGATCTCGCGCTCGATCTCGAACAGCGCATCAAGGCGCTTGACCGCCTCCAGCGCGATCGGAGAGATGGGCTTGCCATTCCTCTTGCCCTCGCGGGCGTTTTTCTCGATGTCGGCCAGCTCGAAGAAGCCCGCGCGGGCATGCGCAAAGCAAAGGCTGGCGTGAGCGGCTCGCCCTTCCGTCGCTCGTCGAAGAGCGCAGTGAGTCCACTGTAACAATCTACCTGCAGGAGGCCTGCGTCCCAGTTGGCCAGATGTTTCTGCGGATGCTCGCCACGCCGGTCACTCGAGGCGTAGTAGACGGCCGCAGGCGGCGCGGCGCCCGCGAAGGGTTGGTCATCGCGCACATAAATCCAGATTCGTCCGGTCGTGCACTTACCCTTAGCCAGGATGCGGATGGTGGTGTCATCCCCATGCAGGCGCTCGGCCGAGAGCACGTGCCTTTGCCTTCGCACTTAAACCGGGTGCTCTGCCTGTTGAGCGGGATGTGCATTCCAAAGTTGTCGAAGAGGATCGTCGCCAGCAGTTGCGGACCGATGAAGCCGCGCGGCGTGGCATGGAACGCGCCGGCGGCTGGGTGATCGCCTCGCAATCCCGGCACGCAAATTTCTCGCGCACGGTCTCGATCAGTTTGAACCGACGCGGGATCTCCTCCAGCGTCTCGGTCACGCGGCCATCCAGGCCTCCAGCGCCTCGTCCGACAGCGCCATGTCATCGATCGCGCTCATGCCGCCAAGGGGAGCGGCATCTCTTGGCGGCGCACCCAGTTCCAAGGCATCAGCTCGTCCCAGCGCGAGGCTGGCCAGTCGTTCTGGATGCGCTCGGTGACATCGGCCATGTAGGCTTCGGCATCGACGCAACAGAGCTTGCAGGTCTCGACGATGGGGAGTGTCAGAATTTCCGTGTGCGGGCGGGCATAATGGGTAAAAAGGATTCCCACTATGTCTCGACGCAAATCACCTGCAATACCGAATGAGCTTCTCGAGCAGTTGCTTGGAGGAGGTGCCGCGAGCGCAGCTTTTAATCAAGGCGGCCTGCTTGATTCGCTCAAGAAGGTTCTGACAGAGCGCGCGCTGAACGCGGAGATGGACCATCATCTGGCGAGCGGCGAAGACGCTGGCAATACGCTTAACGGCTATGGCCGCAAGACGGTGACGACCGAGACCGGCAAGCTGGAGATCGATGTTACGCGCGACCGCCAGTCGAGTTTCGATCCGCAGCTGATCGCCAAGTACCAGCGCCGTTTTCCCGGCTTTGATGACAAAATCGTATCGATGTACGCGCGCGGCATGAGCACCCGGGAGATCACCGGGCACCTGCGCGATCTACGGCATCGAAGTGTCAGCGGACCTGATCTCAACGGTGACGGACGCCGTTCTCGACGAAGTCGCCACCTGGCAGCAAAGGCCGCTCGATCCGATTTACCCGCTGGTCTTCTTCGATGCGATCCGGGTCAAGATCCGCGATGAGGGATGGTCCGCAACAAGGCCATCCCATATCGCACTGGGCGTGCGCGCCGATGGTGCAAAGGAGGTGCTGGGCCTCTGGCTCGAGCAGAATGAAGGCGCCAAGTTCTGGTTGCGGGTGATGAACGAACTCAAGAACCGTGGCTCGGAGGATATCCTTCTGGCTGTCGTTGATGGCCTGAAAGGCTTCCCGGACGCGATCACCGCAGTGTTCCCGGAGGCGATCGTCCAGACGTGCATCGTCCACCTGCTGCGCAACTCGATGGACTTCGTGTCCTGGAAAGACCGCAAGAGCCTCTCCAGCGCACTCAATCTACCGCGCCGTCGATGCCGATGCCGCCGAAAAGGCGCTGGCGGCGTTCGAGGCCGGCCCGTGGGGCCAGCGCTATCCCGCCATCGGCCAGAGCTGGCGGCGCGCCTGGGGCGAGGTCATTCCATTCTTCGCGTTCCCTGACGACGTTCGTCGGATCATTTACACCACGGATGACATCGACAAGCCTGATTTCGACTTTTTCGATTCCTGTTGCGTTTCTTTGTTCGGCTCAGGTGAGCCTGTTTCTTCGT
>NZ_JAMYQV010000044.1:0-7544 GCF_040321065.1 Mesorhizobium sp. M0563 | reverse complement strand
TCTGCGGCATCGGGCCGTCGGCGGCCGACACGACCAGGATCGCGCCGTCCATCTGCGCGGCACCGGTGATCATGTTCTTCACATAGTCGGCGTGGCCGGGGCAGTCGACATGGGCATAGTGGCGGGCAGCCGTCTCGTATTCGACGTGTGCCGTCGAAATGGTGATGCCGCGCGCCTTTTCTTCCGGCGCCGCATCGATCTGGTCGTAGCGCTTGTATTCGCCAAAATACTTGGTGATCGCCGCCGTCAGCGACGTCTTGCCGTGGTCGACGTGACCAATCGTGCCAATGTTCACATGAGGCTTAGTGCGCTCGAATTTACCTTTTGCCATAGTCTCTTTCCTTGGACGGCCTAAGGACGGCCTGGACCTTCAGTTCAGTCGAATGCGGGGCGATTAGCGACTAAGGCCGAAAAACACAAGTGCCTTGTGGCTGAGCGCGGCTCACTCGGTTCGAACCCATGATCCGATTTAGGGGATGTGGCCGATATGGGAATGGCAAGACGGAAATGTAAGATGGGCACGACCCAAGGCCGGAGGCGCCACAAACCCTTGATGACACTCCCTTAATGACACTGGAGCAGAATGGCGCCTGGGCACTTGCGGGTAAATGAGCATCATGCGGATTGCCACCATCGCGACAGGGCAGAACCTGCAACGTCTGATCTATCTGGCCATGTGCGGCTTGATCTGCACTTACATTTTTGTTCTTGGCATTTCGATATTGATCGGCAGCTGGCTGTTCGACGAAAACGGGCAGCCGCTGGCGACCGACTTCATCGCATTCTGGGGGGCTGGCAAGCTTGTCCTGCAAGGCTATGCCGCCGATGCCTATAATTGGGACCTGCACAAGAGCATCGCGACCGCTGAAAGCGGTGCTAGCTTCGACGGCTATTTTTCATGGCAGTATCCTCCGACTTTCCTGATCGTGACCGCCGCACTGGCGTTGCTATCCTATCCCGCTGCATTGGTTGCATGGATGGCGACCGGGATAACGCTCTACGCCGCCGCCATACGGCTGATCGGGGGCACACGCGTTGCGATTCTGGCAGCCATGGCCTGGCCCCCCGTGCTTTGGAATACCGTGGTCGGCCAAAACGGCTTCATTACCGCTGCGTTGCTTGGCGCAGCCATCGCCTCGATCGAAAAACGCCCCGCGCTGGCCGGCCTCTGCTTCGGTCTGCTCACCTACAAGCCGCAATTCGGCCTGATGATCCCGCTTGCCCTCATCGCTGGAGGCTTTTGGCGAGTGATCGGTTGGGCCGCTGTTTCCACCACCGTCATGATCGTGCTGTCCATCGGCCTCTTCGGCACCGAGATTTGGTCCGATTTCTTCGATGCCGCCGCCAAGGTCAACGGCACCATTCTCATCGCTGGCAGGGCTGACTTCTCCAAGCTTCAAAGCCTCTACGGTTTTGTCCGCGCGCTCGGGTGGAGTTGGACGCTCGCATGGACCGCGCAGGGCCTGCTCATCGCAGTTCTGAGCGCCGGCATTGTCTGGATATGGCGTCAAAAGGTGGCGTTCGACGTCAAGGCAGCAGCGCTCGCGACCGCGACGATTCTCGCTTCGCCCTACGCGTTCATCTATGATTTCGTGGCTCTTGCCATCCCGCTGGCGTTTCTGGGAAAATCAGGATTTTCGGCGAAAGAATGCGCTGTCGTGATCGCTGCCGGCATTCTGCTCGTCTCGGGCCCCTCGGAACACCTGGCCACCGCCTTTCTCTCGGCGCTGCTTGTGTCAGGCCTGGTGGTCGGCCGCGCATGGCAGGCTTTTCCGACACGCTTGGCTTCGCGGGCTGGAGCGCTCAACGTGAATTGAAGCCATAATCCGTTCGCTTGCCGCTGGAAATCCGTTCGCTTGCCGCTGGCCCATTGCCGCTGTGTCGCCGGTCTGATTTCGTCGGCCGATGCATTTCATCCCGACTGCCATACGAGGCCCGCTGTTCATGGTCGTTTCGACCGGGTCCTACATCGTGAACGACACGATGATGAAGCTCGCAACCGCGGGACTGCCGCCCTATGAGGTGCTGTTCCTGCGCGGCGCTGCGGCAACATTGTGGGGCATTCCGCTGCTGTTCATGCTGGGCTATGGCAAGCAGATTCCGCTGATCCTCGACGCGAAGGTGTTGCGCAGGAACCTGCTCGAACTGGGTGCTATCCTTTGCTACGTGGTGGCGCTCGCCAACATGCAGATCGCCGATTCGACCGCGCTCGGGCAGATCACGCCGTTGCTGATGCTGGTCGGCTCCTCGATGCTGTTTGGCGAACGGATCGGCGGGGTGCGGCTGGCGCTGATCGGCCTTGGCTTTATCGGCGCGGTGATGGTGGCACAACCGACGATGCAGGGGATTTCGGTCTACGCCCTGCTGGCGCTGGGCAATGCCGCTCTGTCCGCGGCACGCGATCTGGCGGGACGCAAGGTCGCCGCCGAGGTGCCGGGGATGGTTGTTGCCATTTCCGCGGTGGTCGTGGTGCTCGCCGGCGCCGGCGTCGCGCATCTGCTTTCCGAGCAGTGGGTCGTGCCTGAAACCCATCACCTGCTGCTGATGGCGGGGGCCGGACTGTTCCTGATCTTCGGCCACTTCTTCATCTTCATGGCCTATCGGGTCGGGCCGACCAGCGTGGTGGCGCCGTTCTACTATTGCTTCACCGTCTGGGCGGTGATTTCGGGCCTGGTGGTATTCCGGCAACTCCCGAATGCGCTGGCCATCTGCGGTATCCTGCTGGTGGTGGCCAGCGGGTTGACAATCGTCTCGCTCGACGAGCGCAAGCGCCGGTTGACTGTCGTCGCCTAGAGCGGAAGTGGAGAAGCGCATGGCAAGCCCGGAAAGCAACCAGAATGCAAGCAACCGCACGCTCACCGGAAAGTGCCTGTGCGGCGCCGTTCAGTATGCGGTGGCGGACGCGTTCATCTATGCCGCGAACTGCCACTGCTCGAACTGCCGGCGCACCACCGGTTCGGCGTTCAAGCCATTCGCCGGCATCGAACGCGACAGGCTGAGCCTGACCAGGGGCGAGGACAATCTCATGATCTTCGGCGACGAAACCGGCCATAACGCGCACTGCAAGACTTGCGGCTCGTTGCTCTATTCGGTGGTCCGCGGCGGTGCCTTCGTGCATGTCGCCATGGGAACCCTGGTCGACGAGCCGACCATCCGCCCGACGCAGCACATCTTTGTCGGCTCCAAGGCGAAGTGGTTCACGATCACCGACGACCTGCCGCAATATGAAGAACACGTGGTCGCTGGAGATGCCGACGAATAGCTGACCGTTAGAAAACGCTCAACCAAATTATCGTTTCGTTTTCGCGTCCGTCGCCAAAGAAACTATACTGTGCTCCGTCACCGAACCTATGTCGCGGGGATTTCTGTGGCATTACCGCCCGAGTGGTTGCCCAATGTTGCGATGAGGCGCGTCATTTGCCATTGGACGGCGGGCTCGCATTCGGCCGGCGATACCGACAAGGATGCATATCACATACTGGTCGAGGGGAATGGCCGTCTGGTCAGGGGCCGGCCTTCGATCGCGCTCAATTCCGGCCGGGTAAAACCGGGATATGCCGCGCACACGCTCAACTGCAACGGCGGCTCGATCGGGGTTTCGCTCTGTTGCATGGCCGGGGCGGAGGAAAGGCCGTTCGATGCCGGCCGCTATCCGATGACCAGGGCCCAGTGGGACGCGATGACCGCGGTTGTCGCCGAACTCTGCAAATATTACCGCATCAAGGTCACGCCCAAAACGGTGCTCTCGCACGCCGAGGTCGAAAGCAATCTCGGCATCGAGCAACGCGGAAAATGGGATTTCACCCGGCTGCCTTTCGATCCGACGATCAGCGGCGCAAGCGGCTGCGGCGAGCGGCTGCGCCGCGACGTGACGGCGGCAATGAGCTCGATGCCAAATCTGCCGGTGAGGATTGGGCGGGATGCCGTATGGCAGCGATTGCTGGAGGAACTATGGCCGATCATGGTGAGAGGGCTGGAAGCCGGCCTCAACACGCTGATCCGCGAAATCCTCAGAAGGATCAGATAGGCGGTCGGCATTCACCCGAATGCCGACGCAACTGCCGGACGGCTTCTATAGAGCCCTCTTGCCGCTGAACTGATGATAGGCCCAGAGGACAACCACGGCACCGACCACGGCTACGATCAGGCTATAGATGTTGAGCCCGGTAACGCCCGACGCGCCAAACGCGCTGAAGATGAGCCCTCCGACGATGGCCCCGACAATCCCGAGCACGATGTCGAGCACAAGGCCTTGCCCGCTTTTATTGACGATCTTGCTGCCTATGAAGCCGGCGATGACGCCGAGAATAATCCAGCTTAATATTGACATTTTTCCTCTCCGTTCCCCGCGCTCGATTACTTCCACATTATTAAGCAAAGCTCAAGCCAACTTGAAAATCATGATTACGGAAAGCTCAAACCGGCTTGAAATTCGCCATGGATGCGTCATTGTCGGAGACGGACGGGCAATTTGACATGGAGATCCACAATGGGACTGTTTGACAATGCCGTTCCCGGCGGCAACGTCGCCAAGCCGCTGATGATCGCGCTCGGCGCACTTTTGGTGGGAAAAATGCTGAGCGGTGGAAGTTCCGCCCAGCCGGAGGCAACGCAAAGCCCTGCCCCCGTCCCGCCTGATACAACAGCATCCGCCGATGGCGGCCTGCTCGGCGGTCTGGGCGGCCTGCTCGACAAACTGAAGGACGCCGGCCACGGCAACGTCGCCAATTCGTGGGTCGGTACCGGTCAGAACCAGCCGATCAACCCCAGCGATCTGGGCAGCGCTCTCGGGCCACAAATCATTCAGGAGATCGCGCAAAGGACGGGGCTGAACCAGCAGGACCTGCTCAAGCAACTGTCCGCAGCCTTGCCAGGGCTTGTCGACCAGCTGACGCCGAACGGGCAAGTGCCGCAGCAGAACCAGCTCGCGTCCATATTCAGCAAATTCGCGAGTTAAGGCATGTCGCCCAACACCGCCTGCGGTTTGGTACAACGACATGCATAAAACAACGGATTAAGGTCGTTGCGCGTCCGTCTGGACGCGCAACCAACACTTTGAATTATCGGCAAAGCGCTTCACTTGGCAGTGCCTGCTTCGGGATCGTGCGCGAGGGACGCCGCGGCTGCGGGAAATCTGGAGCGGGTAGCGGGAATCGAACCCGCATATTCAGCTTGGAAGGCTGCTGCTCTACCACTGAGCTATACCCGCGCCTTTCAGTCAAGCATCGGATACGCTCCGACGCTCGCTCTGCGTTTCAGGGCTTCCGGGCCGGCAGTGGTGGAGAGGGTTGGATTTGAACCAACGTAGGCATAGCCAACGGATTTACAGTCCGTCCCCTTTAACCACTCGGGCACCTCTCCAGTCTGCCGCCGGAGCCATGCAACGAGGCATCGACGCGTCGCGGCCGCCAAAGCAACCCTCCCGCGAAGCGCCTTATGGCGGCAGCGCCCAAAACTGTCAACCACAACAGCCCGGCAAAAAGCGCTGAATTTCGCACCTCGCCTGACAAGCACCTTGTGCAGCTGTATCCATCGCCGGACGACACGGCTATAGAGGCCGCCATGAGCAACGATAACAAATCGAAGACCCCGAAAGATACCCACTACGCCAAGCTGCGCCGCGCGCATCGCGACGAGAAGAGCGGCGGCGCGCCGGCGTTCAGGCCACGCCAGCCGGTGCCGCCCGGCGAGAACGCGGCGGACGGGCTGGTGCGGCTTTACGGGCTGCACACGGTGCGGGCCGCACTCGACAATCCGCGCCGCAAGATCAAGAAAATGCTGGTGACGCGCAACGCTGCCGAGCGGCTGGCAATCGCCGATCTCGGCGCTTTGCCCTTCAAGGCGGAGTTGGTCGAACCCAGGGACATCGACAAGGTCACCGGCTCGGATGCCGTGCACCAGGGCGTGCTGATCGAGGCCGAGCCGCTGAAACCGAAACGCCTCGATGCGCTCGGCGACACCAGGTTGGTGCTGGTGCTCGACCAGATCACCGATCCGCACAATGTCGGCGCGATCCTGCGCTCGGCGGTGGCCTTCGGTGCCGGCGCACTGATCACCACGGCGCGCCACAGCCCGCAGGAATCCGGCGTGCTGGCGAAGTCGGCCTCCGGCGCGCTCGAGCATATCGACCAGATCGAGGTAAAGAACCTCGCCGATGCGCTCGGCCAGCTGCACGATGCCGGATTCCAGACCATCGGTCTCGATTCGGATGGACCGGCGGAGCTTGAAAAGAGTTTTTCGGGCGACAGAATAGCGCTGGTGCTCGGCGCCGAAGGCAAGGGCCTGCGCCAGAAGACGCGCGAGACGGTGACGACGCTGGCCCGGCTCGACATGCCCGGCGCCATCCGCTCGCTCAACGTGTCGAATGCGGCGGCGGTGGCGCTTTATGCGGCGAGGAAGTTTCTAGGTTAGGGAATAGGGGAATAAGGGAGTAGGGGAAAGCATATTCACGGTATTCGCTAACTGCACGTCTCTACTCCCTTATTCTCTCCTATTCCCTACTTCCCTACTTCACATCCCGCCATCCGCTCCAGCGCTCGAACAAGCGCCGAGTGATCCTCCTTGGCCCCGCCATTAGCGGCGCAGGAATTGAACAATTGCTGCGTCGTTGAGGTGTTGGGCAGCGCCACGCCGAGGGCTTTCGCGCCTTCCAGCGCGAGATTGAGATCCTTCTGGTGGAGTTCGATGCGGAAGCCGGGTGCGAAGGTGCGCTTGATCATGCGCTCGCCGTGCACTTCCAGGATGCGCGAGGCGGCCAGCCCGCCCATCAGCGCTTGCCTGACCTTGGCCGGGTCGGCGCCGGCTTTTGAAGCAAAGACAAGCGCTTCGGCGACGGCCTCGATGGTCAGCGCGACGACGATCTGATTGGCGACCTTGGTGGTCTGGCCGACGCCGTTGGGCCCGACCAAAGTGATGTTCTTGCCCATCCTCTCGAAGATGGGCCTGGCGCGTTCGAAGGCTGTTTCCTCGCCGCCGACCATGATGGTCAGCGATGCCGCTTTGGCGCCGACCTCGCCGCCCGACACCGGCGCATCGAGATAGTCGCAGCCGAGATCGTTGACCTTTCTTGCAAAGGCCTTGGTCTCGATCGGCGAGATCGAGCTCATGTCGATGACCAGCTTGCCTCTTTTCAGGCCGGATGCGACGCCGTTTTGGCCGAACAGCACGTCGGCGACCTGCGGTGTGTCGGGAACCATGGTGATGACAATGTCGGCGGCACGGGCGACAGCGTCATGGCCGGTGATGGTCTTTAATCCCCTGGTGACCAGATCCGCCGGCGGTTTCGAGCGGTGGTCGCTGGCGACGAGGTGATAGCCAGCATTGAGCAGATGCCCCGCCATCGGCGCGCCCATAATGCCGAGTCCGATGAAGCCGATGGTTTCCATGTCTTTCTCCGTTTCTTGTTAAGGCGGCGTTCCTGCGCGCCCCCCTCTGGCCTGCCGGCCATCTCCCCACGAGTGGCAGGGGAATCGCATATGGCGATTTTGGGGTTGAGTTTAGGCTGAGAAAGGATTCTTTGGAGAGGCAGTTGAGCGAAGGAGCGA
>NZ_JAMYQV010000043.1:0-11712 GCF_040321065.1 Mesorhizobium sp. M0563 | reverse complement strand
CGGCGCCACTCGGTAGCCTCGCGCTGCAGATCCCCGCCGAAAGCTTCAACGCTTCTCATGTTGCATTAGCCCTTTTAGACACATTCCGCCGAGCCGTTTCGATTGTCCTTCCCCGGCCGCGCTCCGGTGGGAAAGGACAGCCGGGCTGAATTAATTTTCATTTTGAGCGCGGGATGACGATCAAACGTCAATTCTTCACTTCGTTCAATCGCCGTAGAATTCTTGATCCAACGAACCTGGGAATAATGACGCAAGAGACAGAGAGATTTGCACCAATCTGCCTTTGCTGTTGCAACGTGGATGCCACGAGGCGGTGCGATATGAAATGTAACAAGCTTTTGAGGACGCACTTCTAGAGGCTGACAGCCAGCATAGCCGTCCGGCAGCGCCCACCGAACCGTGGTCCAACGGAAAAGTCGAGCCAGGCTGTCCATCAATGCCCCCATAGACGCGCGCCAGATACTGCTGCCCGCGCCAACGAAACAGAAGCCAGACAGAGTGTTATCTTTGTCAGGGTCGTCGCGCTGCCAACGATAGATCGGCATGGAGCGGACGCGCTCTGTCCTGCAGCAGAGCAGCAGCGGCACCGATCGCGATCCGCTTGCAAGCCGGCGATAATCTCATCACCGCGACCTGCCGCGTGCGAGGATCTGCCGTTCAAAGTGGTTGCCGGATAGGCCCCGGCCGGGCGTTGAGCGGCCAGCCGCAACGATGCGCCAGCCGCGTTGGCAATTCGACGTTCGTCGCTCCTGCTAACCACGAACAGCTCCCGACCAGCACTACGCCTGCCAACACGGCCTGCGGCGATCGAAGAAGGCCGCGATTCCTTGGGCGGCATCGGTGGTTTCCCACGCATCGGCCAGAAGTGCGACTGTCTCATCAATGATCACGTCGCCGATTGCCGGCCCAAGTCGACGTGCGAGCGCCTTGGAGGCGGCAACCGCCTGCGGCGAGGCCGAGCGATAGGGTCGAACTTCGGCTTCGACCGCCGCCTCCAGGTCGGCCGGTGGCACGGCACTGGAAATCAGTCCAAGCTCGCAGGCTTCATTGGCGTCGAATATTCTGGCTGACATGAACACCCGCCGCGCTCGGCCCTCTCCCATCCGAGCCAGCACATAGGGAGAGATCGTCGCAGGGATGAGACCGAGCCGGACCTCGGTGAAGCCAAACCTCGCGGTGTCGATGGCGACCGCGACGTCGCAGACGCTCATCAGGCCGAGACCGCCACCGAATGCCTGACCGTTGATGCGGCCGATCAGCGGCTTGGGCAGTTCGTTGAGCGCGCGAAGAACCCGCGCCAGCTTACTGGCCTCGGCGATTCGCTCCTCACGCGCGGCGGAGGCCTGCGTCCGCATCCAGGCGAGATCGGCGCCGGCACAGAAGCTGTCGCCCTCGCCCGTCAGCACCACCGCTCGCACCTTGTCGTCCTTGGCGAGCACTTCAGCCGCGCCCGCGAGTTCGGCGATCATCTGTCCCGACATGGCATTGTGCTTGTCTGGGCGTGCGAGCGTCAAGGTAGCTACGCCTATCTCGTCCGTCGTGACGCGGATGGTCTCGAAGTTCATGGCCGCTCCTCTCTCAAGCCGCGCGCGAAGCGTGCCGCTTCATCCAATCGCCCCATATCGAGGCCGGTTTCATAACCCCTCCCGGCGAGCATGGCGGCCACGGCGAGCGTGTCGACATTGCCTTTGGCGCCCGGCGCGAACGGGCAACCGCCAAGGCCACCGACCGCCGCGTCGAAGGTGCGCAGGCTTCTTTCCAGACTGACCAGGATGTTGTCGAGCGCCCATCCTTTTGTGTCATGGTAATGTCCGGCAAGATTTTCGGGCGGTACCTCTTTCAGCACGGCATCAAGCATGGCCCCGATGGTTGCAGGCGTCCCGTGGCCGATTGTGTCGCCTAGGCAAATCTCATAGCAACCCATTTTAAAGAGTTCGGCCGCAACCCTCGCGGCGGTTGCCGGTGGTGTCGGGCCTTCGTAAGGGCAGTCGGTGACGCAGGAGACATAGCCTCGCACCGGAATGCCGTCGGCGGCAGCCGCAGCGAGCACCGGACGGAAACGCTCGACGCTCTCGGCAATGGAGCAGTTAATATTTATGCGGCTGAAGGTTTCGGAGGCCGACGCGAAGACGGCGACCTCATCAGCCTTCGCCGCCCTCGCCGCCTCGTAGCCCTTCAGGTTGGGGACCAGGACAGCGTAGACGACGCCGCGCGCACGCCGAATGCCGGCCATGACCTCCGCCGCATCGGCCATCTGCGGCACCCATTTCGGCGACACGAAGGAGGTCGTCTCGATCTTTTGCAAGCCGCAGTCCGACAGCATGTCGACGAGCCGAGTCTTCTCCGCGGCCGGCACGAGGCGCTTCTCGTTCTGCAGACCGTCGCGCGGCCCCATCTCGAAGATGCGGACGAATTCGCCCATCGGATCAGGCCTGCCGCTCGAGACACGACCAGGAGCGGTGGCGCTTGCAACTGACGGGCCAAGTCTTCATACGGCTTGTTGATGTGATGTCACCTGGCAAGGTATTGCCCTCCATGCTCTAAGCGAACACGCCATTTGGTGCTTCATATATTCGCGAATGAGGCTGATCCAGTAATCAGGAACGACACGAAGAATATCGCCAACAACCCCTTCCGGGCGGGGCGCCCGGAAGTTCTTTCTTGCGGCGCTAATCTTTGCGTGTGCAAAAAATTGAACCCATTAATCTCGCCTCTAGAGCTGCAGCTTATTTCCCGACCAGCCTCACATCGACGGGGTAGATACCGCCTTCGGTGGCGATGATTGGGTTGATGTCGAGTTCGGCAAGATTCTCCATGCTCATTATTGCGTTGGACACGGAAGAGATGAAGTTGGCTAGGGATCGCTTGTCGACTTTCGGATAATTCCTGAAACCGTCGAGGAGCCTCGCGACACGCGTCTCGTTGATCATGTCCAAAGCCTCCATAGGAGAAAGCGGTGCAGCGCGAAAGGTCACGTCCTTGACCGCCTCAACAAGCACGCCCCCGGAACCGAACACGATCACCGGGCCGAAGACCGGATCGTTGGTGGCACCTACGAATAATTCTACGCCATTATTCACCATAGGCGCGACGATGAAACCGAAGTCGGTCACCGGAGGTACCTGGGACGCCATAGCCTCTGTGATGCCGACTGCGGCAGAGCGTGCAGATTCTCGAGTTACACCGAGATGCACGCCACCGACGTCAGATTTGTGTACCACCAAAGACGAATCCAGCTTGACCGCACAAGGCTTGGCAAATTTGGAGATGGCCACTTCTACCGACTGAGCATCGCTTGCAGCCGACCATTTCCCGGTATGGACCCCGAGGTCCTGCAATATCTCTCGGGCTGTCGTCTCCGCTGCCAGCCCGCTGGGAACGGCAACGCGTTTGCCCTTGGATGTTACCCCCCGGTCAAGGAAGTTTTTCTTGGAAAGCCAGTTCGCCCTTTCAAACAATGCCCTGGTGCCAGCGACAGCCCAATCCAGCGACGCGAAAACCTGGATCCCGCCTTCTCTTAAGATGTCGTCGCTCTTAAGCATGCGGGTCGCATAGCAGTTATGAAATATCAGTGGAACGCTGGCGGTTTTTTTCAAAGCAACGATCTGCTCCGCGGCTAGATTTTCACCGTCTAGGAGGGTCTGGTTGAATCTAATATGGTAACCGCCGAACATTCCAATTGTTAAAACAAGCCCTACGTGTGGATCCGATGCCAGAATTTCGATGCATTTAGGGAAAACGTCTGGCAGGGCATCGATGGCGCTGTAAACGTCAATCGGATTTCCGACGGTTGCCTCCTCGCCAATGACCTTTCGCAATCTGGCCGTGGTGTCCTCCGACAGCGACGCTAGGGGCACCCCAGCACGGGATAGTGCATCCACGGCAAGTGTAGCGTGACCACCGCCATCAGTTAAAACCGCTACCCCTGTTTGCATCTTGGGAAGAGAGGCAGTCGCAAGAAGCGCAGCAATTGGCAGAAGTTCGTCGGATCGATCAACTAATATAACGCCCTGTTGAGGCAACACCCTCGACGCGATCTCATCCGACCCGGCGATCGAACCTGTGTGGGAAAGCGCCGCCTTTCCACCTTCGATTGATCGCGCTCCACGGAGCATCACAATCGGACAGTGTTGACTGACTCGCCCGGCCGCCTCGACGAAGCGCCGCCCGTTGGTGAAGCCCTCGTTGTAAATAGCAATCGATCGGGTGCTTTCACGCTGTCCAAGCTCTTCAATCAGTTCGTCGTATCCGACGTCAGCCTGGTTCCCGAGTCCGAAGATGACATCGAAACCCGGGCCGTTAATCGAGCGGTTATCCTCCAGTAGCGTCAGGATCATGCCGCCACTTTGCGTGACGACGCTAATGGGCCCCGTTGGCGGCAGTTCAGGCAAGCCGATTAGATCCGCTTGCGCTGTGCAATTCAACATTCCCGATGTGTTCGGCCCAATGATTCGAACACCGCTCGTCGCCAGGGCTTGACGCAATCTTTTTTCCGTCGCAGAGCCCTTGTCGCCCCACTCTCCAAATCCATGCGCGACGACCACCGCGCCCGCGATGCCTTTTTTGCCGCATTGAATAAGGATGTCAGGCACTTCTTCCGCTGGTCGAATGATCACTGCCAAATCGACGCCGTTAGGAAGTGAAGCGATGTCACTGCAGACGTCCAATCCGAGAATAGTCCCTCCCCTCGGATTAACCGGCAAGATGGGATGACTGTAGCCAGCCTTTTGAAGAGCGTTGATCATGTGATAGCCGCGCTTATCCGGGTTCGCTGACGCGCCGATGATCGCGACGGAACGCGGCTCGACTATGCGGCTCACCGCAGATGCTTTGGTATGGGTATTCATTTTCTATTTTCCCTCAAAACGTGGGGAGCGGCGCTCCGCGAAGGCGGCGACGCCTTCTGCCCAATCTTTGGTTTCCATCATCGCCAAGACCCCATCGGTCTCTGTTTGGAAAACAGTTTCGGCGCTTGGTTGAACATTGATCGCGGCCTTAAGGCGCGCCATTGGTATTGGAGCATTTTTGACGATGCGCTTTACCAACGCGGATGTGCGCTCCTGCAGCTGCTCCGCTGGTGGAGACTCTGTTGCTAAGCCTATCTCCAGGCATTTCGCGCCGGATATCCTGTCGCCCAGCATCAAAAGATTCGAAGCGTGTCTTAACCCAATCAACCGGGGAAGTCGGAGCGTCACGCCCCCCCCCACGTAAGTGCCGATGGCGAGTTCGGGAAACCCGAGCTGGGCATCTTCGGCAATGATAAGAAAATCAGCTGAGGTTGCGATTTCGGCCCCTCCGCCAACAGCGTAACCATGCACCACGGCAACGACAGGCTTACTGATCGATTGAATCCGTTCGCACACTTGCTGGCCGAGCACGATATAGGCCTCGCGATCTTCCCGCGTTCGAACACCGGACTTATGGGCCTTCATATCGGCGCCGGCGCAGAACGCCCGGCCGTTTCCGGAAATAACCACGCATCGGACACTGGGATCCTCGGCGGCCCGATTCAGTGCGTCTAGCGTTTGCTGATACAGGGCTTCGTTGACAGCATTTAACCGTTCAGGTCGATTGAAAATGATGTGAAGTGCTTGGTTTTCTTGCTTTGTAACGATTTCGCTCATGGATGATCTCTTTAAGACGCTGCTTCTCGACACTTCGCTAAAAAATTATTGCGCGTCCAACACTTTGTCGGCATAGATTGATCGCGAATGGGCAACGATACCGTTTGTGGGCATTCGTCGCGATCGCGGATTGCGGCGGATATACCGCCGCCCACGCCCTTTATAGTATCCCGCCGGCGGGGACCGGCTTGCCAATTGACGCGCAAGTTGTGAGTCTGCGCTCTTAGGACGGGATCTGTAATTTGCAGAGCTTGGCGGTGTATCCCTTGAGGGTTTCAAGGATCTGTCCGCACTGGCCGAGCCGGAGCTGGTCGTGCTGTTTCGGGTCTCACAAGGCCGGACGTTGCATTGACTCGAGCGGGCTGTCAGGCCCATCTGACTACCTTCGCATATCGTCCGTCCCTGCGTTCCCTCGCGGGACACCGCCCTCGGATCAGCGCTGGCGCTTCACCGCTGGCAAACTGTTTCCACCTCATCTCAAGCCTCGAACAAAGTGCCGTCGCGCAGCATGGCATGCATGATGACAGCGAGACGCCGCGCGAGTGCCGCTCGGGCTTTCTTCAGGCCGCGGCGCTTCGAGATTTTCAGCGCGCCAGGTCTTGAGCGCGAAGCTCTCCCGGCTCCGAGTCAGGATTGAGTTGGCTGCTTCATAGAGAAGCTTGCGGACCATGCTGTCACCTTGCTTGGTGATCCGGCCGGTCCAGTCGAGTTCGCCGGATTGATGACGCCTGGGCACCAGCCCAAAGTAGGCACCCGCGTTTCGCGATTGTCGGAACCGGCCGGCCTCGTCGATGGCGGCGGAGAAGGCGGCTGAAGTCTGGATGCCAACACCAGGTATACTCATGAGGATCTGGCAGGCCTGCGACAGAGCGGCGAGCATACGCAGCTTGAGATCCAGTTCCTTGATCTGCTCGACCAGTTGCACGCGCACCGTCAGCAACGAAGTAGTCGCTTCGCCAAGACCAGGGATGTGGGATGCTTCCATGATGCGTTCGATGAAGGCCTTTCCCTGCCGACGCCCGGCCTATAGCCGAAGGTGGCGCACAACCCACGGATCATGTTGTCGAGCCGGACACGGGCCTCCACCAGATGACCGCGAGCGGTGATCATGCTGCCTACACCGTGCGCGGCCGGCGATTTGACATGAACCTCCTTGTAGAAGCTCGTTCTTGCCAGTTGCGCGAGCCCTGCAGCATCATGGGGATCGGTTTTGTTCGCCTTCATCGCCTTGAGGCTCTGGTGCGCCTGGCGGGCATCGATACACACCACGTTGACGCCCGACTTCCGCAGGCCAAGGCAGATCGCGGGTGACATGCGTCCGGTTTCGATCACCGCCCGCTCGATGGGCCGTGTCGGCGTAATGCGTCGGCGATCGCATCCGGCGTGCTCTCAGCCTTCTCGGAACTCAGCTTGCGTCCATTTTCATCAATAATGTGCGTATTCCAATGAAACCAGTCGCGTCCGGTTTTTGATCGGAACGGTGTCCGGTTAATCGTCGGAATTTGCAATAATGCAGACCTGCGTGCTTTCCATCGACAGGTCCAGTCCGGCATAATGCTTCATGGCTGTTTCCTTCCTTCAGGATTCGACAACCAGAAGCGTGCGCCTCACCCGAGGCCCGAGGGAAGCAGCCACAAATTACACGATGACTTAAGGGTGCATTGAGCGATTCATGCATGCCGTGTTGCTGGCTGGCCGGAGCGGCGACGGCGATGGTCGTTGAAGATCGCGCGAAGATTCTGGTCGAGGCTTTCGCGCCGGGCGAGGTGGTTAGCAGCGCTTTGAGGTTTCGACCCGGACTGATCTGTACGTGGCGACGGCAAGCTTTGGCGAAGGAAGCCGACCCCGAGTTTGTGCCTGACAGGCTCGTTAATTTTTCGCGCACGATGGGGTCGAACCGGCCATGTGAGTGGCCTTCCCGAACGGCGTGGAGGTGAGAATTGTCCTGCAGCGCCATCCGAGCTGGCGGTGGAGCTCATGCGAGCGCTCAAATGACCCCATCCAGTTCCGGGGATCGTGTGCGGATCGCGAGCGGGGCTAAGCTCCGCCAACACGCCGAGTTCATGCCCGACCCCCCGCGATCAAATGCCTCTATCGCGCCGCCGACACTCAACGCACCATCACGACCGCGCAACAGGCTCCCATGGAATGCACGCCTTTCCGACAGCCTGAGCGGCGAAACTGGGGAATTTTACGTCGGCGCTTTTGGGGAAAATTCGATCGGCAGGGACACGCGTGTTGCCTCACGTAATTTTGGTTACCAGCTCGTTAACCGCTCGCCAGACGTGTGGAATCTGAATGAGCAACCAGGTCCATTTCCATCTCGCACAGCTTGCTCTTGGCGGCCATCGGGATACCCTCCGCCTGCAGGAGACGCTCGCAGGGCACCCTCGTGGTCGAGACACTGGACGCATCCGCATAGGCCTGCCCTTTGCCCTGAGACCGGTGGATGTGGATAATGGCAGCGATTTCGTCAACAACAGGCTGATCGAATATTGCCTTGGTCACGGCATCGAACTCACTCGCTCGCGGCCTTACCGTACGAACGACCAAGCGTGGATAGAGCAGAAAAATGGGGCGGTTGTTCGGAAGCTCTTGGGCTATCGGCGCTTCGAGGGCTTGGCGGCAGCCAGGGCGATCACGCAGGCCGCGCCCATCGTGGTCCGAGAAGGCACGCCTTCACGGGTAACATTTTAGGTGAGGCAACGAACCCGCGCGCTAACATTTTCCTTGACGCAATGCGACACGACTAGACCGTCTGACGCAGTGCGGCCTCGGGCGCACCAAAGTGATTAGGCAGTTGGCACTGCGGAATCATCATGGCCAGTAAGCGATTGCCGCGACGACAGGCCGGACGTATGACTGCACTGTCCGACCGCGATTTGCACAACGATTGCCTTGCCAACCGGGCCGTTCCACCTATGGGTCAGAGCCCTTTCGCACGGAACACTGCGGTCCCGGTTCGGTGAGCATTAGTAATATCGGCCTTCTGTTCAGGGCTCAATAATCGGCAGGTCGACGTAACAGCCTGCGGGGCCACGATGAAACTTAAGGAACGGCGGCGTTCCTTCCGCAGGGATGTTAGCAAACGTGGTCCTGTCGCTGCCAGCGAGACACACTCTCAGGCGGTAACCTGCCGGGATGCGGGCAGAGATTGGGTGGAAAGTCAAAGTCAGCACGGCTGCCTCGTCCGGGGTCAGCGGTTCGGCGTCGCGGCTCAGGTAGCTATGCTGCGGTCCAAGCGCGCGGAATGGTGAGTCGGCCCACACCTTCCGGTGCAGAGCGCGAAGCTGGCCTTCTGTGAGATAAACCGACACTCCGTCAGGCTTTATGGCTTCAAGATACACAAAAAAGCGCCGTCCTCGCGGGTCGAAGTGACGTTCAGGTGGGCGACTGGATGTCCAGTTATCTCGAGGTCACGCTCCAACCGCTCACTCGTGTAGGCGAGGCGAGCGGCGTCTATCTGTCGTCGATCTCCATAATTCACTCTGCCGTAGTCGTTGCCAGTGGCCCACCGATTTGATGTGACCTCACCCAAAGCAGGATCGACCTGGAGCGAGTCGAAGCCCGTCTCGCCAGGCAATGCGCTTAGACGGGAGCCACTAGCCATGTGCCATCGACGGCGGACGCGCGGGGCGGCCATGACCGCGTCGATTTCCAAGCGCCTTCCCCGAGCGTGTAGTAATGGAGGACCTTCCCCTGCTCATGGCCGGCCTGACCGCTAAAGCAGGCGTCCGCAAAGTGGATGTCGTTTGCCTGCTGCGTCGGCGTCGTCGGAAGGATCGTCTCACCGGGGTCGTGGAGGGGATCGTAAGGAATGTCGCCGCCATGGTTCCAAGGACCGATGATCACGTTCATGGGATATGACTGCCGCAGGAAACGACGAACGGCCCCTTGGGCTGTGCCTCCATCGAACCAGCCCGCCCAGGTTTGGGTTGGAGTGGCTGAGCTATCCACTGTGTCCGCTACTTCCTGAATACTCCAGTCAAGCATGGAGGCCCCCCAGGACGGAGGACGATCGTCCTTGCACGCCACCTGTCGAAATCCCTCCCAAACAGACGGAACCCGCTCGTGATCGCGCAGAGCCGCGTCAAGCTCCGCCTCGCCGTTAGAGCCGACTGGACGCACGCCCGGCGATTTCTCGCCGTCCGCAAGCATCCACAGATTGCGGTCGAGATCTTTGACCCCGTTGCCCCAAGTTTGCCCTATGAAGGCATTCGGCACTCCTCCAGGGTAGTAGTCTCTTCATACGGATCGTAGTCTGGAAATCGCGGAATAATCCCCTTGAGCGCAACATGGTTTCGCTCCGCCATCCTGTCGGCTGTAATGGCGGTGTAAGATAATCCGTAGCCCACAACTCGGCCAGTGGACCAAGGCTGCGCGACGATCCAATCGAGCACTTCGCTAAAATCCAATGTCTCGTCGCGCGCGCGATGGTAAGGCCACACTCCGAAAGATGCTCCGGTGCCGCGAACATCTCCAACGACAACGGAATAACCGTGCGGTACAAATTGGTCGGCAAAGTGGTTGGACGGCTCCCCTTTAACCCCGCGCCAGTAGCGAGTCATAATCAAAATGGTATCACAACTAGTGCTGGAATACTTGCCTGATGGGCGGGAGACATCCAAGGCGAGCTTCACGCCGTCGCGCATCGTCACGTATGTCGATTCCACCGGTCCGACTTCGCAGCGCATCGCAGCAACGCCATCGAGAGCCAGCCCGAAGATCGAACCTGGCGTTCCCAGACGAGAGAGACTCATACAGTTCTCCTTATCCTGAAGTTTTCCCGAATGCAGTCGAAATTCTCGCGTCCGATCTGCAGGTCAGGCTCATTCTGACGATGGGAACGATTGGCGCATTATACAGCACTGCGTCCAACATTTTGTGAGCATGGATTGATCGCAAATGGGCACAAATAATTTTGCCCGTCGGGCATTTGCGTTTGCGGATTCCGACGATTACCAGACGGCATCGTGATCAAAAACCGGACGCGATCATTTCGAGTGCGGCCTCGAAGGGGCGACTAGGCAGAAGCGCCACCTGACGAAAGAGCGCTGCAGCCCTTACGGCATGGCGCGCGGCAGCGACCCGCTTTCCCTCGCGGATCTTTGCCCCGGCCTCCGAATCCCTTGAAGAAAAGGCGATGCTGAGGCTTTGTTTTGCAGCGTGCCATAGAGTCTAGCCTCATGAGCTTCCCAGTAATAGCTTCTTCCGAAGACCTGGTTCGCGCGCAAAAACGTCAGGATGGATCAACAAATCGGTCGGGCTACCGCCCAATGGGCAGCACTGTCTCTACCAGATTGACCCAATAGCCGATGCCGTAAGGGAGGGCGTGGTCATCAAAATCATATGCCGGGTTATGACACTGAGCCGTCGGTCCATTGCCAAGGAAAATATATGCGCCAGGCCGCGCCTCAAGCATGTAGGCGAAATCCTCCGCTCCTATGCTTGGTTTCATCTTAGCGTTCACGGATGCAGACCCGACGAGACTGCGTGCCGCCTGGATCGCCAGATCGGTCCCCTCCGCGTGATTGAAGGTCGCTGGAACGGATCGAAGGTACCTGAACTCGATATCTGCGCCGAACCCGCGCGCGATACCCTGAGCGGATGCCAACATCTCTTGCTCGGCGAAGTCTCGCAGGCCGGATGCTAGGGTCCTGACGGTTCCGGCGATTTCGACCTGATCGGGGATAACGTTGTAGGCCTGTGCGGCACTCAACTTGGTGACGGAGATCACCAGCGACTCCAGAGGATCGGTCTTGCGCGAGACCAAGGTTTGCAGACCTAGAATGATCTGTGCTGCAATGACAACGGGGTCGATGGTCCAATGCGGGTCGGCCGCATGGCCACCCCTGCCCTTCACGACGATATCGAAGTCGTCTTGCGATCCCATGATCGAGCCATGGCAGATGGCGAATTTGCCCACCTCCAAGCCCGGCCAACTATGCATGCCAAAAACCTGGGATATGCCGAAGCGGTCCATGATTCCTTCCTGAACCATCTTAAAGCCGCCCGTTGGGAATTCTGGCTCTTCTGCCGGTTGAAAGATCAAGGCAACCGAGCCCTTGAACTTGCGCGTAGACGCCAG
>NZ_JAMYQV010000042.1:0-20663 GCF_040321065.1 Mesorhizobium sp. M0563 | reverse complement strand
CTGCGGCCTCCACCTCCAGCGCCTCGGCCTGCGGCCTCCACCTCCAGCGCCTCGGCCTGCGGCCTCCACCTCCAGCGCCTCGGCCCTACTCACAGCAAAAGCCCCAGCGGCTTCACTGGGGCTTTCATGGCTTCCCTGCGGATCACTAGGCGGCGACATGCCAGCGGCAGGGGAGGCCTTTCCGCTCCGCCACGGTGTCAAGCCAGAACTGCACCCCTGTCACGCGGGCCCTACGCCAATCGGACTGGAATTCGGCAAGCTCGCCGCCCTGAAGGTGATCGGCTGCGAAGCGCTGCTCTGCATCGTTGAACTTGATCTGGAACGGGGTCTGGCTGGCGTAGTCGTACATGGCTGTTTCCTTCAGGTTGATTGATGTGGTCGAGACAAGTCACAGTACCAGAAGTATCACTGAAGTCAAAGATATAATGATACGTCCTGCGAGAAACTCGACGGGCAGCTCCGGGCGAAACCCGCAGTATCAATAGGCCTAGCCCCAGTGAGTCATTCAGAAAGGTCGATTTGGAGTCTCACACGAATGTGGATTGACTTTTTGATACGGACGGATCACATCCTCAGAGGGTCTAATGATCCGAAGGGGAGCCGCCATGCAAGCACCGGAGCACACCACATCGACCGCCACATCGAACGGGCATCTCGTCGGCTACGCCCGCACCTCCACCACCGACCAGAGGGCAGGACTTGATGCCCAGCTCAGGGACCTCACCGGAGCGGGTTGCGCAAAGGTGTTCCGCGAGGAGCTGTCCTCCGTGGCCACCAGGCGACCGGAGCTTGAGCGGGCTTTGGACTACGTGCGGGAGGGCGACACCCTCATCGTCACCAAGCTCGACCGGTTGGCCCGCTCCGTGGCGGACCTCGTGGGCATCACCGCGCAGCTCCGAAGCAAGAGCGTGGCCCTCCGCATCCTCTCGATGAACCTGGACACCGGAACCCCAACGGGGAAGCTCATGGTGAACCTCCTAGGCTCCATTGCGGAGTTCGAACGGGAGCTGATGCTGGAGCGGCAACTTGAGGGTATCGCTAAGGCCAAGGCCGAGGGGAAGTACAAGGGGCGGGCTCCCACGGCGCGACGCATGGCCCCCGAAGTCATCAGGCTGAAGGCCGAGGGCAAGACCGCCGACGCCATCGCCCAGGAGCTGGGGATCGGGAGGGCAAGTGTCTTCCGCATTCTGAGGACGGCCTAAAGAACAGGAGCGGCGGTGGCCCAGACACTCGATAACTGTGCGCGTGACAACACTACGAACCTGCACAGTTTATACTTGTTGATCGGCGACTCATTATGGCCATACTGGGCGGCGCAACCCCAATCGGAGACTGCGCATGACCAGCCTGACGCCTGCCCGCCTGCCGTCCCTCCCCGCATCAGCCGATGCATTTGCGGACCCCGATATCGCCATCACCTTCGCGCTGGACTGCCTGGAGCATTTCGAGGTGAGCGCCTTCCTGGCCGACCGAAGGGCCGGGAGTGACCTAACGGGCTGGCTGTCGCACGTCACCTCGGTTCGCGATGAGGTCAGTTCCTCTTACGGCCCCGGTGCCGGTGCCCATCCGCCTCACCCGTAGCGAGCCGCCAGGCCATCCCCGAGCCGGCCCCAAAGAGAGCGTGAGTGTGTGATGTCGAGTAAGACAATCCGTAGATATCTCGAAGCCAACCGCCGCATGATGGCCGAGGCCAAGGATATGCCCATAGGTATCTCGGTGGCGTTCCTCGGGGCCGCCATCTGGGGCTTCGACCCGCGAGACCCGAATGACCCGCTTACCCTAGAAGACCTCGCAGATCGCCTGGGGTTCTCGCCCACCACCATCTCGCAGCACATGCGGTATCTTGGCCACGGCTACCGCGAGGGCACACCGGGCCTGGGGCTAGTCGGGACGGTGCGGAACTCCGACAACGGTCGCAAGAAGATATTCTACCTGACGCCGCGCGGGCGGGGGCTCCTCTCGCAAATCGAGTTCATCCTGGACGGCGGCTCATAGCAAATTGAATAAGGCGCCTACTTGATTAGCGGCCCAGCTAGGCAGGGTTCGGCAATCGGCGTCTATTTGAAGAGCTGGGTAGCTGGGGATAGCCCACCTACTTGATAAGCGGCCAGCCGGGCGGCGCTCGGCAATAGACCTCGTACTTGATAGGCGGCATAGCCGGCCCCCGGTCATTCGATCGCTGCGCTGACTCTTCTTGTGAGGAATAAATACCTATCTACGAGAGATCGTATCGGTGGACCATTCCAATCACAGCCACCCATATTCGATGCCTGGGCGTGATGCCCTCCATCTAGGCTGCATCCACCTTTAGCAGCAATAAGCGCCGCCTCGCGCCCGTACCACGTCTTCCCAAGGTCGTCCCAACCATCTCACCGAGGCCCGCCCAATGGAGTTCACCATGGCCCGTATGGCCGTGCGTCAAGATTCCTCACCACCAGCACCCAACCGGCAGCAGTGCCGATTCGCCACCACTCACCCGCCCAGCCGGAGCCTCGATGGCCACCGCTTGGCCCACCTATGGAAAGACACGAAGCATGGACACCACGACCCCACCCGTACCAGCCGACGACGAGCAGGCCCGCATCCGCAGGGCATTCGAGAGGGTCTCCGCCAAGCTGGAGGCACGAAGGCAAGCCGACCCCAGCAACCCGGCAAGCGACCGGGCATTCCGCGACCGCATAGCCCTCCAGCAGCAAGAGGGACCAGACGGGGCCGGAGTGATCGAGAGGACCGCCAGAGCCGCGTCCATCGGTGCCTCCAAGGCGCTATTCGAGACCAAGGATTTCCTAGTTGGCGAGCCCAAGGAGACCGATAAGGCGGACATTCGGCAGAGTTTCGAGGCGCAAGGCCGGGCGCTGTCCAACGAGAGCGTCGGCTACGGTCTGACCGAAGGGGTCTCGCAACTTACCGTGGGGCTCATCGGGGCGGGCAAGCTCCTGGCTCCCCTGAAGGCCTACACCGAAGGCAGCGCCATCCTTAAGACGGGCTTCGAGATCGCCAAGGGTGCAATCGCCGGCTACACCGTCCTCGACCCGCATGAGGACCGCCTGTCGAACCTCGTCGAGGAGTTCCCTGACCTCCAGAACCCCGTCACCAACTACCTGGCGGCCGACCCCGATGACACCCACGCCGAGGGCCGCTTCAAGAATGCCCTGGAGTCCATCGGCGCGGACCTAGCCCTGGTCGGCGCGGTGCGTGTCATCAAGTACCTCCGCAATGGGGACAAGGCGGCGGCGACGAAGGAGATCGCCACGCTGGAGAAGGCCCGTCTGGCCAATGCCAACGAGTTCGGCCTGCCAGATGCGCCCTCAGTCGGCGGCGAAGTGCGGGCTCCCGAGGTGAACGTCAACCCTGAGGAAGAGATACGCCTGGGTATATGGAAGGAGATCCCCAAGTCACCCCGTGAGGCACCCGTCACCAAAGGGTCCAGGCCCACCAAGGCCGAGGAGGTTGCTCCTGGCCCCGCCGAAGACACCATCGAGCAGCTCGGCACCAAGCCACCGATCAACCCCGAGACCGGCCAGCCCCTCCTCCCGACCGAGAAGATGCCGTCCAAGGCCACTCCCACCCAGGAGATACCGGACGATGACCTTGCAAAGATACTTAAGGACACCCAGGCGGACGCCAAGGCCGTCGAGACGTATGGCTCCAGGGCACAGGCCCAGGAGGCCGGCCACAACTTTGGCAAGAAGATTCCCCTGCCTTGGCAAAAGCTTCACATCACCGGCAACGTGGAGTCCCTTATCCAGCGATCCGCGAAGGTCTTGGAGGACCGCTTTAACGTCGCCAAGGGTGGCAAGGTCCTGACGGACGAGCATGTGCGGTCTCTCGCCAACGAGTTGGGCCTCCAGTTCAATGAGGACCCGGCGCTCATCCTCGGGCAACTCGCGGAGGCCGGCGACAAAGCCAAGCTTCTCGCTCCTCAGATGGAGGCCGCGCTCCGCCTCGGCAACCGCATGTTCAACGACGCGGACGACTTGGCCAGCAGGATTGCTAACGGCAACCTCCAGGAGTTCGGGGGCAACGTCGCCCTCGCCACCCAGGAGTTCATGGCGCGGCTCGGGGTCTCGTTCGACACGATGGCCTCGGCCAACTCCATGCTCGCCAACTCGGGGCGTACCTTGCGCTTCGCTCGCTCCCAGTTTCGCTTCAGGCCCGCCGACATCGCGCGACTCAGGGGCATGGACCCCGAGCAGGTCATCATGGTGATGCGAAAGGCCGGGGGCGATCCCAAGAAGGTCGCCATGCTCCTCAACGAGAACTGGCGCAAGCGCGTCCTAGACGAGGCCACCTGGCACCTGACCAACGGCCTCCTCTGGATGTGGCCAACCCACATGGTCAACCTCACTACCAACGCCTTCATGCTGGCCGCAAGGCCTACCGAGAAAGTCTTTGGGTCGGCGGCCCTTCGGCTCATCACCAAGGACCCAGGGAAGAGGGCGGAGCTGTCCTCTCTCTCCAGGCAGGGCCTCCGGGAGTACCACTACGCGATCACCTCCCTCGCGGACGGCTGGTCCAATGCGGTCGAAGCCTTCAGGCGGGGCGACTCCATCCTCAATCCGCAGAACACCGAGTTCTTCGACGGCAGCATGACGGGCCTCCAGACGCAACCGCTTCAGTGGAAGCCATGGAACAGCATCTGGGACGTGGCGCACAACGCCTGGCAGTCGGCCAACTACAGGACCATCGTGGGCTTGCCTACGCGGGCTCTGGGCGGGGCCGACGAGTTCTTCAAAACACTCCGCTACAGGGCCGTGGTGCAATCCAAAGCGGCCACCGATGCAGCTGACGTCGGGCTCTCCGGCCAGGACTTCAAGGACTACGTGCAGAAGGCCATGGATAAGGCCATCGATCCGGCCACCGGCAGGGCACTTGATGCCAACGCCGTGCGGGAAGCCCAGATGACCACCTTCCAGCAGGACCTCAACTACGAGACGCTTCCCGGATTTGCGCTAGGGCGGGCCGTACAAAGCGCTCGAAGAACGGCACCGATCCTGGCCCTCGTGCTGCCATTCGTAAAGACCCCCATCAACGTCATCCGGTATGGCATGAAGCTCACGCCGGGATTGAATGTCCTCCAGACTGAGTTCCGAAACGCGCTCTTCGGGAGGACCGGCCAGGAGGCCCAGGCCCACGCTATCGGCCAGATGGCTATGGGGTCCATGTTCATGGGCCTCGCGGCTCATTTGGCGGCCAACGACTCCCTCACCGGAAGTGGTCCTGAGAACTACGTGCTCAAGCAGGAGCTTCTCTCCACCGGATGGAAGCCCTACTCGGTCACCCGGATGGGGGCAGACGGCAAGCGGCAGTACTTCCAGCTCGGAAGGTTCGACCCCGCCGCAACCGTGATGGGCCTCGTCGCTGACATCGTGGCACTCCAGAAGAAGAACCCCGACCAGGACTATTCGAACCTAATCATGGCGGTTGCCGTGGCGGTGGCCAAGAACCTGGGCGAGAAGACATTTCTCCTCAACCTCAACAATTCGCTGAAGGCCGCCCTTGACCCTGAGACCGAGCTTCCGAAGTTCCTGGGGCGGACGGCGGGCTCAATGCTCCCGATGTCCTCCTTGATGCGCGGTGCCAATCCCGACCCGTACCTCCGTGAGGCGCGGACCTTCGTGGACAATGCCATCCGGGGCGTCCCTGGGCTCTCCCAGACGCTGCCTCTCTCCATGGATGTCTGGGGTGACCCGATTGAGCGCCATGTGGGCCTCACGGACTCCCAGGACAACGACATCGTGGAGGCCGAGCACAACCGCATCATGCTCCAGACGGACCACGGGATCGGCAAGCCTGGGACAGACCTCCAGGGCGTGGACCTTCGAGAACTCACACTCAAGGACGGCAAGAACGCCTACCAGCGGCTCCAGGAGCTGTCGGGGCACATCCCAGGGCAGAAGAGCCTCAAGGAGGTCCTCGCGGGTCTCATCAAGTCGGAGCCCTATCAGGACCTCCCAGACGGTGACTCCGATGTGAAGGGCACCAGGCTCAACAAGCTGGGGGAGATCGTCCAGCGCTACCGCGAGGCCGCCAAGAAGGTGTTCCTCCAGGAGAACGTCGAGCTGCAACCCATCATCGGGAAGCGGCAGATGGAAGCTCGGGGTGCCGTGCAGGCGAACAGAAAGGCGAGGACGGAAGGGCAGCCTGGCGCAAGGGAGCTGCTGGAGGCCCTCACCTACGGGCAGGCCCAGCAATGAGCGGCGACATGACAGCTTCCAAGTACGGGTTCTCCCCCGGAGAACTCAACTCGCCGCATGCAATCTCCGCAGCGGTTGCCGCTTGGCACGAGCCCTGGACGAAAATCCCACCGGTGGGAAGTTTCCCATTGGGCACCTACGGCGTCGTCTGGGCGGGACAGGGCAAGGAGGGCGTCTTATGGGGCGCTGGGCATTCAACGACAGGCGTCCCGATGCTGGCCCTGGGCGTCCGACGCCTATTGGCCATGGTGCCGGCCGACTTGGAAGTCTTCGTGCAGGCTCATGCTGAGTTGGGAGCCTACATCGGACCCTCGGGCCACATCCGGGCCGCAATGCGGCGTGGGGGCGAGACCTCATCGGGTAAACCCTTCGCCGGCTATGAGGTCCTCCGGGAGATCGCCCTCCGCCAGGACGAAGGGGCCTGGACGTATCAGTCCGGCGCGAGACCGAGCGCCGCCAACCGGCTGGGGAAGGCTACCGCAATCGCTCAGGGGGCGGCCCGAGTCGCAGGCTTGGCCTACCAACGCTCCACTAACCCGTCATTTGGCGACCTGGCGCTGGGGGCAGTCGTGACATGCGAAATTCCGCGGCCTTTCACCATAGCCGTGGAGGGGCCATGATCCCAGAAGCAGAGCCGAACGATACCGACGAGGAGCAGGCTCCAGGAAGCGACATACACCATGACCCTTGGCTGACCCCCGCATGTCCTGCCCTCCAAGCTCTCGCCGCCGCCGTCTTCGCTCACATCGAGCATAACTCCCCCATGCCATCCCGCCAGCGCAGGGACGCCACGGAGCGCCGGAGGGCAATCACAGAGAACCTCATCGCAGGCCTCGCTCATCTGCTGCTCCACCGCCCAGCGGGTGCCCGCTTAGCCGTCTCCGCGAGGAACGACCCAACTACCCGCTACGACCGCCCCAGGTTTCCCCGCGAGGTGGTCACAAAACTCATAGGCAGCATGGAGACCTTGGGTCTCGTCACCCGGCAGCGCGGCGGGCGAGGCAATCATCGGTCCACAATCGAGCCGACATCTCGCCTTCGTGACACAGTGGCCGGCTTGGAGCTTGGTGCGAGGCCGATTGGGCGGGAGACGGGAGCCGAGACCATTATCCTCAAGGCCTCCACCGGGAGGGGCCGGAGCAAGCTTCTCCTAGACTACGCCGACACCCCCGACACCGTGGTCATGCGGGCGGACATGCAGGCCATCAATGCGTTCCTAAACAAGGCCGACCTTACGCTAGACGGCAGCCCGCCACCGCTCCCCATCCTCCTCACGCGTCGCTTCCAGGTTGAGCACCCCGACGCACCCCACACTTTCGACCGGCACGGGCGGCTCTACGGCGGCTTTTGGATGAGCCTTCCAAAGACCCAGCGGCATCTCATACGGATCAATGGCGAGGAGGTGGCGGACCTCGACTTCACCGCCATGTTCCCGCAACTGGCTTACCTGGAAGCCGGCGCGGTGTTGCCCCGGGGCGATCCATACGGGGGCATTGAAGGCCTGCCGAGGGCCGCAGCCAAGATGGGTCTCTCCGCGCTGCTCTGTCGCCGTGGGGCCATGCGACGGCTGCCCAGCGGGGTCCGGGAGGCCGCCGGCAAAGGATGGAACGCCGAACGGCTCAGCCAAGCCCTGGCGGAACGTCATCCGGCCATCGCCAGCATGTTCGGAACAGGGCTTGGCCTCAGGCTCATGTTCACCGAGAGCCGCATCCTGCTGGTGGCGTTGCGCACGCTCATGGAGCAGGGCGTTCCCGCCTTACCGATGCATGACGGGATCATGGTACCGCGCTCTAGGTCCGACCAGGCGACGACCGCCATGGTTGATGCGTCCCAAGGTATTGCCGGCATTCCGCTTCCGGTCGTGATCAAGGCATGAACTTAAGGTTGCTATCACCAATTCCACAACGAGGATTCGACAGCCTCATGCTCCAGCGTTAGGCTGCTTTTGGGGGTTCTTGGGCCATGTCTCGCGTCTTTTCTGTTCGCGTCCTGCTATGTACTGCATCGGTGCTGCTGGGAGCTACGGCGGCGCATGCTGCATTGCAGTTCCATGCCGGGCAGACCGATGCCGGACTCCGCTACATCTTCGTATCGGGTGATTTCGCCTATCAGGACGATCTGTCGGTCTTCGAGGCGCTGGCACTATCCAATGCGGCGGTCGCGGTCACATTCCAGTCACCTGGTGGCAACATCCAAAAGGCAATGGAGCTCGGTCGCCTCATTCGCAGGCTGGGCCTCAACACAGCTCAGTTCAGGGCTGTCGAGTGTGCTTCAGCCTGTTCTCTTGCGTTCCTTGGTGGCGTCGTGCGCTACGCTGAGCCGGGTGCAATTGGAGTTCACAAATCGTCGTTCAGTGGCGACATCCCGATAAGCACCAAGGATGCCGTTTCCGTTGTCCAGCAAGTTACCGCCGAGACCATCACTTATATGATCGAGATGGGCGTGGACCCTGCTCTGCTTCAGCTTTCCCTGCAATATGACAGTGATGATGTACGCTATCTCTCCAAGAGCGAGATGGCGAAATACAAGGTCGTAACGTTGGACTTTGAAGCAGCCCAGCCGCCGGTCGCAATCCAGCTACCATCTCCGCCGCCATCGCCCCAGCCAGCGCCGTCACAGCCGACCGTTGCCTCTTTGCCGCCGGCTTCTGAATATTCGTCACTCACGGTTCCCCAGGCTCACTCCGGTCGCATTCGGCACCCTAGGGGGGCGGCCCCGCTGAAGGCTCTAGCGGATGGAAAGTCGGCGACGCTCGTCAATCTCCGCAACGGGAGCCCGGTCACCATTCTAGGAAGTGTGGCCCGCTGGTACCGGGTGCAGGCCCACGGGCAGACTGGCTATATGCACGACACATGGGTCTATGTGGACCAATATGAAAGCGGACCTTTTGAGCAGCGCCACATACAGGTCAAAAGCTTCGACAACCTGGCCGATGCTTCCGCCTATGTTCGTTCCGCCCCCGTCCCACTGGCGGCCTATCTTGCGACAAATGGATGGTTTGCGGTCACCCTCGAAGAGACATTCGATCAGGTGATGGCCAAGAACCTCGCGATAGAACTCAAAGCGCGGGGCGCTATTCCTGACGACGCATACATGACTTATGGCAACACCTATGTCCGCAAGGTCTGCTGCCGTTGAGGGAGGAGGGAATTAGGATGGGCAGGGCGATTCCGTTGCGGGAGGCGCTAAGGGGCGGCCTGGTGGGCTATATGGCGGCGGCCAGGCTGGCACTGATCCTATTGGCCGGGGCTCAGGGGTCGGCTTTGGCTGAGCCGGTGGACGTGAAGTACCGTGGCCTCGTGGACCTCGCCAAGTTCGAATGCACGGGGGAGCTAGATAGCAGTGTGGTCAAACGCGTCTGCTACAACGCGGAGCATGCCTATATGCTGATCCGCCTCAAGCAGGTCTGGTATCACTACTGCGAGATTGACCAAGGCACCGTGTCCGCCCTGTTAGCGGCGGAGTCCAAGGGCCGCTTCTACAACGCGAACATTAAAGACTCGGGGACGGACGGCAAGTTTAGTTGCAGAGACAAGACGGTGCCGGAGTTTTAAGGGGGAAACGTGGCTCGGTGCATTCGACCTTCTGCGGTGGCGGCGAAGTGCGGCCTTGCGATGCTGCTTTTTTGGATGGCCATTGGGCCGCTTGTTGCAGAAGAAGACGCAACGGAAAATCTACAAGTCCAGATGTCGATGGCAACGGCGGCATGGTGGCAAGTCTGGTTGTCAGCGGTCGGCATAGCAGCTCTCGTCTTTACTTTGTGGTTGTCAATCAAGGCCAACAGAACGGCTACGGCGGCTCTTAAACAAGGTGACGAAACCAGCAAACGCGAATTGCGGGCCTACTTGAGCGTGGCTCCTGCGGGCGTGTTGCGAATGAAACGCATTGAACCGAAGATCATTGGGTACATTGAGCTTGAGAACGTTGGGAACGTCTTTGCGACGGATGTGAAACTCTCTGTTAAGATGTTGGTTTCAACCGACCGCAATTTGGCGACTTTCCCCGTGGACGCGAAAACGGCGGAACTAATAGGATCGGTCCATCCCGGAGCTAAGGTGCGGCGGGGTGCGGATGAGGGCGCTCCTCCACCAAAGCCGATTGTGGGTGCGAAGACTTACATCTACGTCTGGGGCGGCGTCTGGTATACGGATGGTTTCGAAATGCAACGTTTCACGAAGTTCTGCCACCGCTACAATACGGCAAGCAGGGTGAGCGGCGGAGGTTTTACCATCGAGCCTGAGAAGGCGCGATATCACAACAAGGGCCTTAACGACGCCAGTTGAGTCATGTGCAATCTGTACAACATCACCACCTCGCAAGAGGCCATCCGCCAGTGGACCCGCGCCCTGCGGGACATCTTGGGCAACCTTGAGCCGTCCATTGACATCTATCCAAACCGCCTCCCAGGTCCTGTGGTGCGCAACGCCCTGGACGGAGAGCGCGAGATTGCCAGCTTGCTTTGGGGGATGCCTACGGAGCCCAGCCAGGTAACAGGCAAGGCGGACTACGGCAGGACAAACATCCGCCACCCGAGCTATGACCACTGGCAGCAGTATCTGGACATCGAGCATCGCTGTGTTGTGCCGGTGACAAGCTTTGCGGAACCCAGTCCTGCAAAGAACGACAAGGACCCCGAGACTGGCATTCAGCGCAACTACTGGTTCGCCCTTAACGAGGACCGCCCGCTCTTCTTCTTTGCCGGCCTCTGGACGCCTTGGCAGGGGGTGCGCAAGGTGAAGGACGGTCCAGGCGATCACGAGGTCTACGGCTTCCTGACAACCGCTCCCAACGCCCTCATCAAGCCGATCCACGAGAAGGCAATGCCTGTGATCCTGAGGACGCAAGAGGAGACGGAGACGTGGCTGACCGCCCCCTGGTCTGAGGCGAAGCGGCTACAGCGCACCGCACCGGATGACGCCCTCGTGATTGTCAAGAAGCCCGCCACGCAGATCAAGTTTCCGCAGCAGGCACAGGCACCACCGCCAACTCAGGGATCGCTGTTCTAAGGCAAAAGAGCTACGGTCAGCGCTTTGAGGGGGCGATGGAAGACAATAGCGGAATTGACCCGAAACAGTATGAGCTGACGCCACCTGCACATCTTTTCCGGTTAAGCGGAGGCATCAAGCTAATTGTCGACGCGGGGGCCAAATGCCAGGTCATTGGCATTAAGCCGGGTCGAGAAGCGCATTTTAGCCTGAATGGTAGGAAGATCGGAGCAACACTTTTTGACTACAGCAACATCCGTGTGCTCGCTCGGACAAAATGCTACGATGACGACGAACTGCTGGACCCAATCTCTGACAATCTCGCTCTGCGTGCCTTCGGGCCAGATGGAAAGTGTGTTGCTTTCAGTCAAGAGTTTTATTGGTCAGGCGTTAGCCACGTTTTTCACGAGCAAGGCAAATATCTCGAAGAAGGTTATGTAAGAAGGCTCACCACTCAGATTAGGACGTGTCTTAGGCGTTTCGAGAAGCTCTTCATTGCATATTCGATGTTCCTGGAGACCTTGGCTGAGAGTCCACCCCAGAAGGGCCATCTCGTCAGAGACAAGCATACCGTCAATATCGGCGGTGAATTTGGCGCACTGCTCGATGGCCTTTACGCCCTGCGCGACGCCGTGAATGCCGTTGCGTTTCGGGTGCTGTTTGGCGATGAGGCGCTGCTTCATACCAAGAAATTCAAAATCAAGGTTCTTGCCAATACACAATCCGCGTTTGCACAACTAGTGAACGCATCAATGTTCGATGAGCAAAATGGAGACTTGCTCCTGTCCAGAATGTCCACCTATCGGTCCGTGGCCCTTCACTGCATGGGAACCAGTAATCCGGTAACGGCTGACAGTGTTCTATTTAGGGAGGAAACCGGTCTTTTCGGGCCAATTCTACGGGCCGTGTATCCGCTCTACGACGACATGGCGAAGCTAAGAGAAATAGAGCGAGGAACGGCAGTAGGTTTCTCGTTCCGTAGCAATCTTGACGAGCTTAAGCGCTTCGTAGAATTGAGGACACACGACGACGCCCTTGATTTTGGCTTCGACTGCTTCGTTCGCCTCCTGACCATGGCGAGACTGCTCGGCGACGAGCTGGGGCTTGAGTCGAGACACTTCGAGATCACAGACAGAGACATCATTGGCACTACGACCAGAGGCCAATAGTCCATCGAGCGCTCGCTTGGGTACGAATGCGGCGTTCAGCTATCGTCACTCCAGATCACCCGTCGCACCATGCGAATTTCAACAAGCCGCCTCACGCGTATCTTCATCCCCTCCGATGCGCTCGGCAGCAGGATATCCACGTCAAGCTCGCGGCGCTTGCACCGCTCGCAGCGCATGTGCCGGTCAACGTCCCAAAACGGAATGTCCCCGACCAGCTTGGCGAGGTCTCCAGGCAGATAGTGGCGCGTGATGTTGCAGTTGATGCACCGGACGCGGATTAGCTGCCCGACCTCATGCGCTTTGCATAGGGTTTGCACAAGGCGGCGCGGTCGTCTGCTTTGTTCCGGCATGGCCCCAAAAATAGGAATGAGTTCCTCGCCGAGTCAATTCGCTCTTGACTTTTATGTTCTCTTTTTGTTCACTGCGCTATGAAGCTCGTGGAGACGTTGCCATGGACCACATAGTGACGCTGGACAGCCGCCAGGAGGCCGCCCTCCAGGCCATCGCCGACAAGTTCATTGCCCAGCACAAGGGCGACCCAGTGAAGGCACTGAAGGAGATGATCGTGCTCAACGGCCACCTCCAGGACCGCCTCGACGCGCTCACTGCACCACGCCGTGCGACACGCTAGGAGAGACCGCAATGGGCATCATGCACCTGGACGCCGAAGCCAAGGCCGAACTGCACTCGGAGGCAGAGAAACTGATCGCCCGCTACGACAGCCCTCTTGAGACCGTAAAGGCGCTCATGGCCTACAACTGCGAGCTTGAGACCCAAATCCTCGCCATCGCTCACCGTCATCCGGGGATAGTTTCCATCGGCTACGACGACACGCCACCAGTCTTGGGATGATAGCTGTGGACGCGCGAACGGACCCCGTGCCACCCGATGGCTACGATAGCGCGGACGAGTGGAGCGAGACCTTTGAGGAAGCTTGCCTTGAGGTGCTTGCGGAGCTTCGCAAGGCTGGCCACTTCGGCGAGAACCGACGCGAGGACGGCGTTGCCCACAAGCTGGCCGGACGCGACCTGGAGGAGCTGGCCGACGACGAGCTTGATCTCTATGAGGAGCGCATCCTCCCCGTCTTGCGTGTCGCCCACTATGAGCCCGACAGGCTTGCCGAGGAATACGCCGAGCGGAGGGCACCGGGCTACTACGATCCGCCGCACGACGACCGGCAGCTTGAATTGTTTGCAGCGTGACGCGGCGAATTGCCCATGCATGACCTCATCGCTTTCCTAGAGGCCAACTCGGCGCTGGTGCTGGCTAACCCGGCTGCCTTTGCGACGTTCGCCGCGCTGTTCGGAGGCGGTGGCTTTGTGGTCGGCCGCTACTTGCTAACCGAACGCATCGCCAATCTGGAAAGTCGGATTGCTAGGCGTGACGAGGAAATCACGGAGTTAAAAGAGAACCAGAAAGCACCGGAGCCGGAAGCTTCCATGATACCTCTATTCGAGATGGCTGAGATACTTCCCCGCGCACCGCTCAACTTCAACCGGCTCTTAGTCCAGCGGAAAGGCGACCATCATGTCGGATAACATGCTGCCGCAGCGGAAGGCCCCGAAGCTCATTGTCGTCACGGCCTTCGACCGCGATGAGACCGGCGACCTTCAGCCTGTCTTTGGGCCTGCCGAGCAGCAGACCGAGGACCGGGCGATAAGGATCGCGAAGGGCCTAGCGGGTAAGCATGCCGGCGTCATCGCGTGGTCGCGTGATGCTAACCCGGCCTTGGGCGAGTATGGAGAACCTACGACGCTCTTTGTGGGTGGCGACGTGCCGGACATGGAGTGATCGTCAAGGGGCTCTAGTCCTCTCGCACGAAGACGCCTGCCTCCTTGGCGGCCCCGACGAATGCCTTTCGGGCGACACTTACGGTCTTTCGCTGCTCCATAACGTCCATCATCGCCTTGAGGGCCGAGCGGTACTTTGGGCCGCGCTTCTCGGCCGGCCAGCGTTCAACGAGGAAACTCGCGGCTTGGGCAGTTCGGGTTACCGTGAAGTAGCGCCCGGTGCGCTCGGTCTCGATGGTCACAGGAACGTCAAACTGCTCGTCGCGCATCACGCCAATCCCCAAAGCTGGCGAGTCGAACGGGAGGGCGGTGTTTTGGTTCCATGGGCTGGGCCAGAAGCAGCGCAGGAGCACGACATTTCGATAACTCCCCCCCTATGGTGTAGGAGTGGCCCCCTGGTGGCCTTTTTAGGGGGCGTTCGCAGCGCCAAGAGGCCTGAGGTAAGAGGGCCTGCGATCCTCGCCTTCATCGGCCCGGCTACCAGATGGCCCCGTTCGGGCCGCTGGGTGGTAGTGCTCAAAGTGACTGCCCCGAGTACCGGAAAGACTGGCGGTGGCTCCACTTGGTAGAGGAGGGAGGGGAAGCCAATCCTCAATCAGGCCCTCCACCCAGTCCCTCCCCACACGGACCTCCACCGCCTCTCGCACTATGGCCACCTTGTGACCGCCCGTCATGCAGTCCAGGGGGTCTCCTTCGCCATCCTAACGAGCGCGTCCCGAAGCCCACCCCGGAAGAGCTTCCCCTACTTCCAACTCTTCACGCACGACATCATCGAATATCTCAGGAACTAACCAGGACAACGCATCGTAGAACGGATGGCGGGGACGCACTTGGTTTGGCTCTGCGGCTATCGCCCGCATGATGTGTTCCCGCACTGTAGGCTTGAGCTTGCCCGCAAGAGGTGACCTATCGACTAGGGTTCGGATTGCTTCAGCGCACCCTTGTTGGGGACCTCCACGCGAGAGGAAGGTGTTGAGGGCCGCAGTAGCGTTAGGCTTTTGGCGATATACAAGGTCCTGATAGTGCCCGCCCGCTTCACTAAGGAGCGTCATGGTGATTGCGACCAGCCGCGCAAAATCATAGCGATCCTCTGCATCTACCATAGGCCTGGGCAACGCGTCGAACGCCCGAACCACCTGAGGCATTGCCATATTGCTCGTATACCAGTTGCCGTCCGTCTCCTCCTTCAGCTCCTTTAATGCATCGATCCAGGGCAGCCTCCGGGCGCGAAAGGACCCAATGTCCGGCAGGAGCATGTTGCGGAAATACGGAAGGCCTCTATTCGGAAATCTCAGCGCATCAAACCGGACCAAATGGGTCTCCACCACCGACCCGCCTTTGTCGAGAAGGAAGCACTTCAGTATCAATGTGTTTTCGCTTTCAGACGCAGCGATAGCCTCCCGGTCCAGTGCAAAGGCATTGTTCTTGTGTCTCAGGATGACATCCCGGAACGAGGACGGAAGGTTGTCCAGACGCGGCTCCACGCCGTGCAATACCCAGATGAGCGGCATCCCCTTGCCCTCATAGAAGATACCCCGTTCGGAGATTTCAGGCTGGAACGTGTTGGAGAGCTGGACCTCACAGACACACTCCGGGAAGCCTTCCCACCTGAAGCGGACATCGGGATAGCGACCCCGCTGCCCCTGGTCTCCGGCCACATAGGTCCTGTCGATCTCCACCGCCTGGAACCGCACATCCCGCCGCAACAAACGGTCTAGCTCGGCACAGATGAACTCATGGGCCGCCGACACTTGGTTGCCTTGGTACTGTGCCGCACGGGCCTCATCTGAAGTCAGCTTGGAGCGGGGATGCCAAGGACACCCGAGACCCTCGCCTTGCCGGTGAGCGAAGTAGGGATATCGCCTACGCCCTTTTCCTTTCGCCCTCTCGGAGACATACACGTGGCCACCACATCCCGGAAACATGCAACGGGCCTCAAGGCCATTTTGGTCTCCGTTGTGCCCGTCCGATATTCGGTTCCTCAGTGTTCGCCACTGATCCTCTGGCATGGCGACCAGATCAGCACTAGACACAACGCCTGGGGCCGGGAGGATTAGAGCACCCTTCACAGTCCTCTTGAGGCTAGCAATATCATCCGTCTCCATGGCGACTCATCCTTGTTGCGGGATTTGTATCATCCCACAGCATGGTTGTTTGATCCTCCTATGCCGCAAGACGGCTCAGCACCGGCTAGCCGCGAAGGGTGAGGCGTACGGAAAATGCGTCCCCCTGTTCGGTCTTTTGGGGGCAGTGCCTCAGGGCGCGGCGGGATGCGGACTGGACGCCCCAGCAAGAGGATCAGACCTCAGGGCGCTTGAGGTCGATGATGAAATTGCTGGCGGCCTCCGCGCCATAGCTCATTGCGGCAACCCCTGTGACCGTGAAGACGATCCCCAGAGGGAACACCACCGCGAGCAGCAAGACGGCGATGCCGAACAGCAGCCAGCCGTGGCGAACAAAATAGCGCATGAGGCCGACCGCTATCAGCATCCGCATCTCCAGGTTCCAGACGGAGCAGAGGACGCGCCCGACAATGGGGATCATCTCGTTCAAGGAATCCTCGACACGCTGAAAGTCACTGGGCGGTGCCGCAGTTTGCTCAACGGGGTCTAGCACTGCCCCAATCGAGGCCTGCACTGCGGTAAGTACTGAGCTTGTCGGCGGCGCTTCCGCACCCGTCCATCTGGCCGGCAGCAACCACCCGATGACGAACCCAATGGGGCCGAAGACGACCGCGCCGCTCACCGCGCTGCCCAATGCCGCGACGCCCGTGCTGAGGCCGATCAGATATCCGAGCCCGCCGAGAATAAAGCCGCGCGTCAGCCGACTATGTGTGTAGCGTGGGGCAGCGCCGCTCATCCGAACGAGAAGGTGAAGGGCTTGCCGCCAAGTGTCCCCGAGCCAGTGCCGCGCGTGCCCGTCGAGACAAACGTGAAGGGGCCGCTCTGGCCGTCGCTGCAAGTGAACGTGCCGCTGCCCTCACGGTTGGTTATGTACACGAAGTCACCTTTGCAGGTACGGCCTTTATTGCTCACTATCGACAGCGTTCCGGCTCCATCGATTTGGCCTGTTGCGGACCCTGTGAAGGTCTCCGAGCCGTCGCCGGATTGCCCCTTGACCGGCAGCGTCATCGCGCAACCGCTAATCGTCAACATTGCCGCCATAGCGACGCAGGCATTCCGCATAATCGCCACCCCCCAAGATGTCAGGAACGACCTTTACACCGAAACCCCAGGTACGCAATCGATGGCAACAGGGATCGCGCTTTTGGCCATGTGGGCCACAGACGCTAATGCTGCTCGTCCTGTGCCCCGATGGCTTGTGGTTGTGGTGGTCTACGGCATCAACCTGGGGCTAGGCATCGCGGCCCTGATTGTATTCCTAAGGATGCTTGGCTCCGGTGGCCTCACCGATTGGCTCATCCCGGCTTGGGTGGCCGGTTCCTGCCTAGCCGGTGCGGTGTGCATGCTGGAATCGAGCGGGAAGGCGCTCAAGGGAACGCGACCCTGACGCGCCGAAAGGCCCTCGTCCTAGGGCTACCGGATGGCGGCAACGCTTACGGGGTCACTACGAAGAACCCACCGATTGCCGCCAAAGCAAGCACAAGCTTCCCGCTCACAGCACCATAGGCCGCCGCTGCGAGAGTACCGGCGACTGTGGCGATCACAACAGATGTTGCCTGCTCCGAGTAAACGTTTAGGGTCCGTGGGCGCTCCTGGTTCATGAAGATCATCGCATTGCGCACAAAAGCTTTGTGCAGCTCCATTATCGCAATTATGATGGCAAACAACATCGCCAGAAACACCAGCCGCCTGCCGAACGTTAACTCAGGGAGGGCGGCGATCCCGACAATCAGGAGCAGCCCGTTGATGTTCAGCCCGAACTTCTTGATTGAGGTGATGGTTCTCGTAAGGCCACGGTCTACTACTGACTTTAGAAAGTCGGCCTCGCCGCGCACCCACGACTCCTGACCCCCCTGCACCAGGATTGCGCTTTCGCCCTTAGAATCCAACTCCACGACGGCCACGCGATTGATGTTGGCGGTTTCCTTTTCTTGGATGTTCACCCGCAGATAGTCGATTTTCGGAAGGTTCTTGCTGGCCTCAAGGAACTGCTCAAGGGGCATAGTTCGTTGGGTCTTCCTCTCGTTGAATGTTATGAACAACTGGCCAACCTTGAAGTCTTTGCGAATGGCGGCCACCAGCTCCTGAAAATCGGACCGGAATAAGCGAATGGCACCAAGGGGCCTGTTCTCTGTATGAAGCGTTTCCGTAAGCTCATTCGCGGTTTCGCCAGTGCTGGCCGAGTCATGCGGATGAAGGAGAAATGTCCCTGCCGTGCCAAGCTCCGACTCCCAATCGCCAGCAATAGAGCCTTTTGAGTTCAGTTCCCCACTCGCTCGAATCGGAGCCGTCTTGACGTTTGGTTCAGCCTGTATAGGCTTTGCCGTGAAGCGAAAGGACGAACCATCAAAGCTCCCGTCCCCCTCGTAGATCGCAAGGCCGAACAGCTGATCCATCACACGGAGGCGTATCTTGAGATTGGCGTCAGCGCCCTCCAACTCGCAGTAGACGTTGCCTGTGTTGGTTCCGAATAGGGCTCCCGCCCAGCGCTTTGAGAATCCTGACATGTCTCTCCCCAAACCCCGATTCCGAATGGGGACGATAGCTAAATCACCGACTTGGTGTAAGTGAATATTGGGGCACCGGTTTGGGGCACCGCAAAGTGGACCCTCCAAAATAAAGCCAGCAATACCAGCTAGTTATGGGATTAGTTCTGAACTGGCGGAGAGAGCGGGATTCGAACCCGCGTTACGGTCTCCCGTAAACACACTTTCCAGGCGTGCGCCTTCAACCACTCGGCCACCTCTCCGTCCTTTTAGCATCTTCGACGCGGCCGGTTTCGCCGTGCGGGTTGGGGAGATGCATCTCCTTTGGGATTCCGGCCCGGAATTCCGGCCGTGGGCGCCGTCAACCAGCGGATACCCTTTCCCCGCACCCGAGCCGTCAAAGCAACAGGCGCGGGGCTCATCTAGTCGATCCGGTGCCGAATGCCAAGACACTCTATTCGCTTTGCCGGATAGGGATGCTCAGCCCATGGCATCAGTGTGCTCGTTGGGCGCCTACAAACCAGTCGGCCGCGGCGTCTTCGCCGTCTGGCTCGTCAGCCGGCCCAGGTGCAAGCCGCCGGCGTAAGTTCAACTTCGCGTGTCGCGATTGCAGACGAAGCAGGTAAATCCTATTTAACAGTCCGACACGACATTCCGATAAACTCCTGGGGAGGAAGGGTCTGGATGTTCCGCTTCGTCTTTCGTCTCGCTGCAATGGTCGCGCTTTCGGTTTCGGTCATCATGGCCGTGCTCGACGCGACCCGGTCGGTGGCGGCTTCGGCGCTGGTGATGACGCCGCTCAACACCAGCTGGCTCGCCGTCTCGCCGGACACGCGCAGCGCCTTTGAAAGCTTCGTCCGCGACAAGCTCAATCCGCTGCTGTGGGACGGCGCCATCGCCTGGGTGCTCAGCCAGCCCGGCTTTGCCGTGTTCGCGGTGCTGGCCTTCGTTCTTTATGCCATCGGCTACAGGCGGCAGCGCCCCAGCGGGCGGTTCGCCGCGACCTAAAATTCCTGCGTTCCCGGATCCAGCGTTCCCCGGATCGGGGAAGGCTCAAGCAAGAAGAAAAGGAAATCGCACATGTTTCTCAGCGATATGCTGAACAAGAAGCTCAACCTGCCGAAGCCCTCCGAGGCGTTGCCCGGCCGCGACCGGCCGATCCCGACGGCATCGAAGCATTTCGTCTCGAACAGGCCGCTCAAGGGTCCCTATCCCGAAGGGCTTGAGACGGCAATGTTCGGGCTGGGCTGTTTCTGGGGTGCCGAGCGCCTGTTCTGGCAGGTCGATGGCGTCTGGGTCACGGCGGCCGGCTATGCTGGCGGCGTCACGCCCAACCCGACCTATCAGGAAACCTGCACCGGGCTCACCGGCCATGCCGAAGTCGTGCTCGTCGTCTACGATCCGAAGATCGTGTCCTATGCCGAGCTTTTGAAGCTGTTCTGGGAAAGCCACGACCCGACGCAAGGCATGCGCCAGGGCAATGATGTCGGCACCACCTACCGTTCGGCGATCTACACGTTCAACGACGCGCAACACCAGGCGGCGCTCGCTTCGCGCGATGCTTACGAGGCTTCGCTGCGCGGTGCCGGACGCGGCAAGATCACCACCGAGATCGCGCCGGCGCCGGAATTCTACTTCGCCGAGGAAGACCACCAGCAATATCTGGCGAAGAACCCCTATGGCTATTGCGGCCTGCACGGAACCGGCGTCTCCTGCGCCATTCCGGCCGCCGTCTCCGCCTGATTTTGCGCCCCTGACGCAAGGAATATGCTGTGGGGGGGGGGGGGGGGGGGGCGGCGGGGGGAAAAAGGGTTAAAAATAAGTATGTTTAATGTTAGTAGCGCACCCCCGCGGAGCCAGAGCCGAGCGGGGGGGAGAGGGGGTGTTTGTTAAAATTGGGGGGGGGGGGGGGG
>NZ_JAMYQV010000041.1:0-20769 GCF_040321065.1 Mesorhizobium sp. M0563 | reverse complement strand
ACCACCGTGCCATGGCCGCTCGCCCTTCAGAGCAAGCGCCGTTCTCTCTCCAAAACTTTTTGCAGAACCTTCAGGACACTATCGGTGATTCTGCACCACTGCATTCTTCGGCGGATGTCACGGCATGGATCCCAGGGTCTGCGCTCCGCTTTGCGTTCGCTCCGCCCTGGGATGACGAAGCCATCGACGGCTGTTCCCAAAAACAAAACGGCCCGCCTTTCAGCGGGCCGTTCATATATTAAGTCGGCAGTCTGATTACTGAGGGGCCGGTGCTGGTGCCGGGGCCGGGGCCGGGGCTGGCGCGGGTGCAGGTTCTGCCGGAGCGGGAGCCGGAGCGGGTGTTGCCGGAGCTGGCGCAGGAGCCGGTTCGGCTGGCTTCATCGGCTCGGCAGGTGCTGGAGCCGGAGCCGGTGTGCTGGCTGCGGGCGGTTCGGCAGGCGCAGGTGCCTCGCTACGTCTTCCAAAAACATAATAGGCGACAATTGCCAGGATAACGACGACCAGGGCAATCAGCCAGCCGCTGCCGCCGCCGCGTGGCCGTGCGGTACCCGGTGAGGTGAATGGGTCGTTCGGATTGGGTGTGTTCGCCATAAAAGTGTCCTCCGTGGATGAAAAACATCAAGTAATAGCCATCAACGTACAATCGTTGAATCGGTTTCACATTAGGCGTTGAAAACGCCGAAAACAGGGCAATTCTGATCCGGAATCGCTTGCAGGCATGCATTTCCACCGCAAAATGGGTTCGATCGAGCCAAACCGAACCTTTTTCAGTTTCTTGGCACGAAGCGCGGGTGGTCCGCCGTCGCGCCACGGCAATGATTCGGTGTGCAACTCCGCCGTGTTGTTCAGTTGACGGCGGTCACCGTATAGCCAGTCTTGCGGAAACCCTCGACCAAGCCTTGCTCGCCGGGAAGGTGCATGGCGCCGACCGCCATGAAGACATTGCCGTGGGCGAGGATCGGCGCTGCCCGATCGACCATCACCTTGTTGCGGCTGGTGATCATGGTCTGCTCGAATTCGGCGTAACCCGATTGGTCGTCGACCTGTTCGGGGATGACGGCCCGAAACAGCGGTACGTACATGCCAGTGTCGCCACGCCGGTAAAGCACGATCATGGTTTCGTTGACGTCGTTCACCTTGTCGCCAAGCTTCAGCGTATCGACCAGCCCCTTCAGGTGAAAGGCGATCGGCAGCGAAGCCATGGCGCGCAACTGGTCGGCGATTGTCTCCAGCCCCTCGACTGATTTGCCCGAAGCCTCGGCGTCCTTGGCAAGCTTGACGTCGAGCACCGGTGCGCCGCCAGCTTGGCGGGCGACTTCGCATGCAGGCAGCGCCACCATCGCCGACAGCAACCAGGGCTTCATCTTGGCGACGGTCGCTGGCGGGATGCCACGCGCATCGAGCGCCTTGTTGACCACCGCCGCATCCTGCGGCGACAGCAGCGACGAAAGCGTCGTCTTGTCGGTGAACATCATCAGATCCGGCTCTTTCAGCAGTGCGGCCATCATCTTCTGCTTGTCGAGCACTTCGGTGGTCTCGATGATGACGGTGCCAGCCGCATCGAATGCCTTCTGCGCGGCGGGCGGCAGCGTGGTGACGCGCGGGTCGGTAACGTGCATGGTGCCGAACAGGAAAGACGGTTTTTCGCCTGATTTTTCGAGCTTCCACAGCAGGCCCTTGCCGTTCGGCGTCACTGCCGCGTCCGCCTCGATCTTGCGGTAGGTGGCCGGGTCGTCCTTTTGCAGCGCGCCCAGCATATCGGTACCGGCGCAGACCGGGATCTCGGCGCGTGCCTTGCCTGCGGCGAGCAGCGCGATGATGAGGAAGGAGAGGAAAAACAGGGCGTTGAGCGCGACAAGCAGCTTCAGCGACACATGGGTCGCGCGGTCGGCGATGGCGATGAGGCGTTTCATGCTGCGGTTCTAGGCGCAAAAAGCGGCAAAACGGTTAATCGGCGCATCAAAATTGTTGCGAGATGGCCACCAATCAAGCATCCATCACGCACGCGGATGAGCTGCTTCGTAAATCTCGAGCAGCCTGGCGGTGTCGACACCGGTGTATATCTGGGTTGTCGACAGGCTGGCGTGGCCGAGCAACTCCTGGATGGTGCGCAGGTCGCCGCCGCGCCCAAGCAGATGCGTTGCAAAGGAATGGCGCAGCGCATGCGGCGTCGCCGTGTCGGGCAGGTTGAGCGCCGAGCGCAGCTTGGCCATGTCGCGCTGAACGATTGCCGGGTTCAGCGGGCCGCCGCGGGCACCTCGAAACAGCACGCCCTTGGGATCGAGATGATAGGGACACAAGCGGCGGTATTCGGCAATCGCCCGCAGCGCCACCGGCAGCACCGGCACCAACCGCGTCTTGCCGCCCTTGCCGGTGACGCGCAGCACGGTCTCACCAGGCGAGGACAGATCGGCGCCCGACAGGCCGAGCGCCTCGGAAATGCGCAAGCCGGACCCATAGAGCAGGGTCAGCACGGCGGCGTTGCGCGCGGCGATCCACGGCTCCTCCGCCAGTTGGCCTTCCACCGAGACGACGTGTTTTGCATCGCTTGCGGTCAGCGGCTTGGGCAGCGATTTCGGCTGCCGCGGCGCGCGCAAGGCTGCCGCACCTGCCGCATTGGCGAGGCCGCGCCGTTCCAGGAAACGCAGCAGCGAGCGGATGCCGGCTAGGCCGCGCCCGAGCGTGCGGGCGCCGGCGCCCTCGGTACGGCGGGCAGCGAGAAAGCCGCGCAGATCGGCGGGGCGCAGATCGGCGATGTCGGAAATGCCGGGCGAGCCGCCGCAATGGCCGGTCAGGAAATGCAGGAACTGGCGCGTGTCGCGCTCATAGGCCTCGACGGTTTCGGGCGACAGCCGTCGTTCGCGCGCCAGCATCTTCAGCCAGGCCTCGCGCGCCGCCTGTAGATCGGGTTTTGCCGGTATGAGGAATTCCTGCATTGCGCTCTTCCAGTTCTCCGCCATCTTCCGGCACGCGGGTTAGGAAGCGGTGAAGAGCGGCATCATTGAAATGACGACGGGCTGGGGTTAGAGCAAGGCAAAGGATTTTCCGCAGATGAGCAAGCCGCAAAACCCCGTCCAGATGGCCGTGATCGGTGCCGCGCATGGCATCAAGGGCGAATTGCGCGTCAAGAGCTTTACCGGCGACCCGCTGGCGCTGGCCGATTACGGTCCGCTCTACGCCAGGGATGGCCGCGCCTTCCAGATCGTCGATATCAGGCCTGCCAACACGGTGGTGGTGGTGCGTTTCAAAGGCGTCAGCGATCGCAATGCCGCGGAGGCGCTTGCCGGCACCGAATTGTTCGTCGACCGTTCGGTGTTGCCGGATGAGGGCGAAGAGGATGAATTCTACCATGCCGACCTCGTCGGGCTGGAGGTCAAGGATGACACTGGTGCGGTCATCGGAAAGGTCGTCGCCGTGCATAATTTCGGCGGCGGCGACATTCTCGACGTGACGCTGGCGGGGCGCAAAGGCGTGCTCATCCCGTTCACGCAGGCCGCCGTTCCGGAAGTGTCGATCGCCGGCGGCTTTGTCCGCATCGATCCGGCCGCCGCAGGGTTGGTCGAGGACGAGGACGGCGAGCCTGCCGGCCGCGACAGCTTCGACCCCAAAGGCAGGCCGCGCGGGCCGCGGGACGCCGGAGGCAACCGGTGAGTTTTTCCGCTTCGGTGCTGACGCTCTATCCCGAGATGTTTCCCGGCGCGCTCGGCCTGTCGCTGGCCGGACGCGCGCTGGAGACCGGCATTTGGTCGCTCAAGGCGATCCAGATCCGCGACTTTGCCAGCGATCGTCACCGTACTGTCGATGACACACCGGCCGGCGGTGGCGCCGGGATGGTGATGCGGGCGGACGTGCTGGCCAGCGCCATCGACCATGCCTCGCCGCCGGGCGATCTGCGTCCAAAACTGCTAATGAGCCCGCGCGGCAAGCCGCTGACGCAGCGCCGTGTGCGCGAGCTCGCCGGCGGGCCGGGTGCGGTGATTGTCTGCGGCCGCTTCGAAGGCGTCGACCAGCGGGTCATCGAATCGCGAGGCCTCGAGGAAGTCTCGATCGGCGACTTCATCCTGTCCGGCGGCGAGCCGGCGGCACTTGTGCTGTTAGACGCCGTGGTGCGGCTGCTGCCCGGTGTCATGGGCAATGCGGTGTCGGGCGACGAAGAGAGCTTTGAGAACGGCCTGCTCGAACATCCGCACTACACGCGGCCGCAGGAGTTCGAGGGCCGGCCGATCCCCGAAGTGCTGATTTCGGGCAATCACAAGAAGATCGCCGCCTGGCGGCGGGCCGAGGCGGAAAAGCTGACGAAAGAGCGAAGGCCTGATCTTTTGGCCGCTCAGCCCTTGTCGAAATAGTAAAACGCCAGGAACAGGCCGACCGCGATGACGAAGCCGCGCACCGCGTTCTGTGGCACGCGCCTGGCGATCCAGACGCCGGCATAGCCGCCCAGCGCGCCGCCTGGGATCATGATGATCGCCTGCAGCCAGGCGATGACGCCGCCGGAGACAAAGACCAGGATGGCGACCGCAGCTATGACAACGGCCAGCATGTTCTTCAGTGCGTTCAGCCGGTGATAGTCGCCGGACTGGGTGAGGCCGAGCGTCGCCAGCATCATGACGCCCATGCCCGCGCCGAAGAAGCCGCCATAGACGGCAGTGGCGAACTGCGCCAGCGATCCGACCAGCGAACCCACCGCGGCCTCATGCTCCGGCTTGGGCGCCGGCTTCAGCCATGGCCCGGCAGCGAACAACGCCGTCGCCGCCAGCAGCAGCCACGGCACCAAGGCGCGGAACGACGGGTTGTCGAGCCCTAGAAGGATGAGCGCGCCAGACAGCGCACCGAAAGCCGAAATGAGGCTGAGCAGCAGTGCGCCGCGCCAGAAATGCTTGATGTCGTGCCAATAGGCGAGCGTCGAGGTGATGTAGCCAGGAAATTGCGTCACCGACGATGTCGCATTGGCGACGATCGGCGGCAGGCCGGCCAGGGTCATGGCGCCAAAGGTTATGAACGTGCCGCCGCCGGCAACTGCGTTGACCGCGCCTGATAGAAAGCCGGCGAGAAAGAGCAGGACCGCGTCCAAGATTGGCATGAGGGGTGTCGTCGCTGGAGGAAAATGCTTATCTTCCGGCTTAGAAAGCTTGACGCGCGGGCGCAACCCCCTGGACCACAAGCGATCATGGGATTGCCACAGCGGGCGCCAGTCAAAAGAAGCAGCGCCAAAAAAGAAACAGCGAAGGCGTGACAAAGCGCCGAAATAGCTGTATGTGCGCGCCGAACCGGAAGAAAATCTGCCAAGAGCGATCTTCTGGCCCGTCAACAATGACGGTGTAGTCGCCCCTGCCCGATGTTCTCGAACAGACGTTCTCGAACGAAGGGCATAGCCGAGCGGTCGATGCGACTGCAAGGCGAGTGTCGGACGCTCTGACTGTCGGAAGAACAAGAAGTGGATTTATGAGATGGATATCCTCCGTCAGCTCGAGGCCGAGCAGGCCGCCAAGATCGAAGCCAAGCGCAAGCTTCCCGAATTCCAGCCCGGCGACACCGTGCGCGTCCAGGTCCGCGTGACCGAAGGCACCCGCACCCGTGTCCAGGCCTATGAGGGCGTCGTCATCGCCCGCGCCGGCGCCGGTTTCCAGGAGAGCTTCACCGTTCGCAAGATCTCCTACGGCGAAGGCGTGGAGCGTGTGTTCCCGGTCTATTCGCCGATGGTCGAGGGCGTCGAGATCGTGCGCCGCGGCAAGGTGCGTCGCGCCAAGCTGTATTACCTGCGCGATCGTCGCGGCAAATCGGCCCGTATTTCGGAAAACACCGGCGTGCGCGCCCGCAAGCTGAACGACGAAGAGCGCGATGCGCTGAACGCCGAGAAGGCGCGCATCGAGGCCGAGAAGGTGGCCGCCGCCCAGGCGCTGGCCGCCGAGAAGGCAGCGCAGGACGCCGCCGAGAAGAAGGCCGCCGACGAGGCAGCCAAGGCCGCGGAAACAGCTGCCGCCGAATAAGGCGTCTTCAAAACCCATGTTTTCGGAAAGGCGGCTTCGGCCGCCTTTTTGTTTCGCGAGGTGGATTCGATTTTGCCAGTCCCGCAATCGATACGGATCGTTCCGTAATGCCGTCGTTGAAAGCATCGGAAATCCATTTTCGTGCCGAGCGGCGCATCGGAGCGGCTTGCAAGGCGCCTGCGGAAAGCTAAAGTCGGCGCCGGATTTTCCTGCATGCCTCGGCCGATCGAGGCGGTTCAGTTCCTGGGGAGCATAGTCATGATCAATTCGAAACTGCTGCTGGCCGGCCTGCTGGCTTGCCTTCTTGTGCCTGTCGCGGCTATGGCGCAGGTGTTGCCCGACCTCGGCGGCAAGAAAGTGGTGGTGGTGACGGAAAACGCCTATCCGCCGCTGCAGTTCATCGATGCCAAGACCGGCAAGCAGATCGGCTGGGAATATGACGCGATGAACGAGATCGCCAAGCGGCTGAATTTCAAGGTCGAGTACCAGAATACTTCCTGGGACGCGATGATCCAGGCGGTTTCCGACAACCAGTACAACATTGGCATGACCGGCATCACCATCAAGGACGACCGCAAGCAGAAGGTCGATTTCTCCGACCCGTATATGCGCTCGGAACAGTTCATGCTGGTGCGCGGCGACGAGAAGCGCTTCAGCGATGCCAAGACGTTCGCTGCCTTCAAGGACGGGCTGATCGGCGCGCAGGCCGGTACCACGCCGTTCTACACCGCGGTCTACAGCGTCCTCGACGGCAATGAACAGAATCCGCGCATCAAGCTGTTCGAGACATTCGGCGCGACGGTGCAGGCGCTGAAGTCCGGCGACGTCGACGTCGTGCTCACCGACGGCACTGCCGGCAAGGGCTATGTCGATGCGTCCAATGGCGGCCTTAAGCTGATCGGCGGCCCACTCGGCACCGAGGATTTCGGCTTCATTTTCCCCAAGGGCTCCGACCTGGTGAAGCCGGTCAACGCGGCAATCGCCGCGCTCAAGGCCGACGGCACGCTCGACGCGCTCAACAAGAAGTGGTTCCTCGACTACAAGATGGGGCAGTAGGACTTTTGTCGCGGGTGCCGGGTGATGCGCGGGAACTCGTGCTGACTCTGGGCGACTCTGTCACCGGTATTGCTTGATGCCGCCGGCGCCCCCAGCCTCCGCCAAATCCGACTTCCCGTGGTGGCTTGCCGTGGCAGTGACGATCGCCTTGGCCGCCGCCATCTTCATCGCCGCCAGCGACCTCTATGCCCAGGTGTTCGCGACCGTCGCCAAGGGCATCGGCGTCACCATCTTCGTCACCGTGGTCGCCTTCACGCTGGCTTGCGCCATCGGGCTTGGCGTGGCGCTGATGGGGCTGTCGGGCTCACGCTGGCTCAGCCAGATCGCCCGCTTCTACGTCGAGATCATCCGCGGCGTGCCGATCCTAGTGCTGTTGTTCTGGATCGCCTTTGCTGGCGCGCCGGCCTTCGTCGCGGCATGGAACGCGCTGACGGCGCCGCTGCAAAGCGCCGGCCTGTTCGGTGAGCTGCTGGTACGCGACGTGTCGCTGCTATGGCGCGCCATCATGGCGCTGACCATCGGCTATTCCGCTTTCATCTCGGAGGTCTTCCGCGCCGGCATCCAGGCGGTCGAGAAGGGTCAGATCGAGGCGGCGAAGGCGCTCGGGCTGACGCGCACGCAGCGCTTCCGGCTGATCGTCTTTCCGCAGGCGATCCGCACCATCCTGCCGCCGCTCGGCAATGATTTCGTCGCCATGGTCAAGGATTCCTCGCTGGTCTCGGTGCTCGGCGTCGCCGACATCACCCAGATGGGCAAGATCTACGCCGCCGGTTCGTTCCGCTTCTTCGAAACCTATTCGATCGTCGCCTATATCTATCTCATCCTGACCGTCGGTCTGTCGCTGGCGTTGCGGGCGCTGGAGAAGCGGCTGCGGCACCGGCATGGGGAATAGAAGGCAGGCGAAAACGGCGCTACCATCGAACGAATGCGACCGGGGAGAACCATGATCATCGACAAAGCCAATGCGGCGCTAGAAGCAGTCTACACGGCCGACACGCCTGAGGCGCTCGCCAAAGCCTATGCGCAATGGGCTGCGACCTATGACAGCGAAACCGCGGCGCTCGGCTATCTCCTGCCGTTCCTGATCGCCGCCTGGGTGGCGCGCCACGTGCCGTCAGGCGAAGGGCCGCTGCTGGACGCCGGCTGCGGCACCGGCCTGTCGGGGCCGTCGCTGAAGGCACTCGGCTACCACCATATTGCCGGGCTCGACCTGTCGCAGGACATGCTGAAAATCGCCGGCAGCCGGCAGGCCTACAGCGAGCTGAAACAGGCGATGCTCGGCGGGCCATTGCCCTGGGCGGACGGGTATTTTTGCGCCTTCTTCTCGACCGGCGTGTTCACCATCAGCCACGCGCCGGCGTCCGGCCTGCGTGAACTGGTACGCATCACCAGGAAGGGCGGCCACGCCATCTTCACCGTCCGTGACCAGGTATTTGAAAGCGGCGGGTTTCAAGCCGTGTTTGACGAACTGGAGCAGGCGAAAAAATGGCGGCCGGTCGAGGAGAGCCCATGGTTCCGCTGCTATGCGATCGCCGAGCCCGACGCGCTGGTGAAGACGTTTGTGTTCGAGGTGCTGTGAAGCGCCTGCGAAGGCCGCCACGATTGCTGAAAAGCCAAAACATTGATAAGAGCAGCGCCATGGAAGAGCTTTTTGGCGATCCGGCCTATAAGGGTTTCGTGCTGCAGGACAGAAAACGCCTGCCGTCGCGATTTTCGGCGCGCGTCTGCGGGGCGCTGACCAGCCGACTTAGCTAAGGCAGACTCGCCGGGCTGTTTCGCCGGGCCGACCGGCGTCCTTTTCCTTTTTTTAAATCGACGGATTTACGCAAATGAGCGCACCGCCCACCCTCTACGACAAGATTTTCGACGACCATGTGGTCGACCGCCAGGACGACGGCACCTGCCTGCTCTACATCGACCGCCACCTCGTCCACGAAGTCACCAGCCCGCAGGCTTTCGAAGGCCTGCGCATGACCGGCCGCAAGGTTCGGCATCCGGAAAAGACGCTGGCCGTGGTCGATCACAATGTGTCGACCTCGCCGGAACGCAAGTTTGGAATCAAGAACGAGGAAAGCCGCATCCAGGTCGAGGCGCTGGCCAAAAACGCCAAGGATTTCGGTATCGAATACTATTCCGAGAAGGACATCCGCCAGGGCATCGTCCACATCATCGGGCCGGAGCAAGGCTTTACGCTGCCCGGCATGACCATCGTCTGCGGCGACAGCCACACCTCGACGCATGGCGCGTTCGGCGCGCTGGCGCATGGCATCGGCACCTCGGAAGTCGAGCATGTGCTGGCGACGCAGACGCTGATCCAGCGCAAGGCAAAGAACATGCTGGTGCGTGTCGACGGCGCGCTGCCGGAAGGCGTCACCGCCAAGGACATCATCCTTGCCATCATCGGCGAAATCGGCACGGCCGGCGGCACCGGCTATGTCATCGAATATGCCGGCGAAGCGATCCGTGCGCTGTCGATGGAAGGCCGCATGACGATCTGCAACATGTCGATCGAAGCCGGCGCCCGCGCCGGCCTGATCGCGCCCGACGAGACCACCTTCGCCTATGTCAAGGACAAGCCGCGCGCCCCCAAGGGCGAAGCCTGGGATGCCGCGCTCGCCTATTGGAAGACGCTGCAGTCCGACGAAGGCGCGCATTTCGACAAGGTGGTCGTGCTCGACGCGGCAAAGCTGCCGCCGATCGTCTCCTGGGGCTCCTCGCCCGAGGACGTCGTTTCGGTCCAGGGCATCGTGCCGAACCCGGACGACATCACTGATGAGAACAAGCGCACCTCCAAGCAACGCGCGCTCGACTATATGGGCCTGACGCCGGGCACCAAGATCACCGATATCGAGCTCGATCGCGTCTTCATCGGCTCCTGCACCAATGGCCGCATCGAGGATCTGCGCGCCGCCGCCAAGGTGATCGAGGGCAAAAAGGTCAATCCGCGGGTCCGTGCGATGATCGTGCCGGGCTCCGGCCTGGTCAAGGAACAGGCCGAGGCCGAAGGTCTCGACAAGATCTTTGTCGCCGCCGGTTTCGACTGGCGCGAGCCGGGCTGCTCGATGTGCCTTGCCATGAACGACGACCGGCTGAAGCCGCATGAGCGCTGCGCCTCGACCTCGAACCGCAATTTCGAGGGCCGCCAAGGCTTCAAGGGCCGCACCCATCTGGTGTCGCCGGCAATGGCGGCAGCAGCAGCGATCGCCGGCCATTTCGTCGATATCCGCGAGTGGAAATAGCGCAGGGCACGCAGTCGGATATGAGTTGCCCGAGCCGCAGTGCGGTTCGGGCATTTCTTCAGCTGGGGCGCCTGACGAATTCGTGGAATCCCTCACGGCGGCCGGGTTGGTCCTTTGCGACGACCAGCGCCAGTTGGCGCTCGTCGAAGAGCTTGAACCATTCGTCCCATTCGACCAGTTCATAGCCGCCGGCATTGATCGGGCGTTCGGCCTCGTCCTGATCCTGGTAGGCGTGCTGGCCGAAGACCAGCCTCAGCATGGCCTGGGTTCCGGCTTCAGGCGACACGTCGACGATCGCCGGAAAGCCGGCGCGCGCCGCGGCCCTTGAGCGAATTGCATCGTGATCGTCAGCATGATCGTGTCGGCCATCAGAGCGTCTCCTGGTTGCCGTCGTGAAACGCCGCCCGCCGTTCCCGGTTCCGTCCAGCAGCTTCACCGATGAATCCGTCGTATATTCGCCTCCGCTTAACCGCTTGTTTGGGCTTCCGCTCTAATGTCTCCTCAGGGGAAGCGAGGGGAACTTACAGCGCTTGGACACCGGCCTGCTCATAGCGCTGCTCAATCCAGGCATCGCCCTCACACTCGGCGCGGCATTTCTCGTGCTGTGGTTCTATCAGCGCCACCGTCCCTATCTGATCGTGCTGGCGGCGGGCTACTCGGCCTCGGCCGCAGGCTTCCTGCTCCAGTATTTCACGCTGCCGGTCGGTATGGCGCCGACCAAGCTCATGTCCATCCTATGCTTCACCTTCGCGACCTGCTGTCTCGCCGGCGCGGTCATCGCGCGCTACGGGCGGCGCGTGCCGTATCCAGCGATCGGCATTCTGGCGGCCGGCGGCCTTGCCGCGGTCTCATGGTTTCTCTTTGCCCGGCCGGATATCACCTGGCGGATCCTTGCCATCAATTTCAGCTTCGGCGGCATCAGCCTGGTTGTCGCCGCCGAGCTGCGCGTGGTGCGCAACAACGGCCCGACGGAAATGATCCTGTTCGTGCTGTCGCTGCTTTCCGGCCTGAACTTCCTGGTGCGGACCCTTGCCGTCGTCATCGCGCATGGTCCATTTGCCAGCTATGAAGGGCTTTACTCCTCGTCCTATTGGACGACGGCACTGCTGTCGCATGCGCTGCTGTCGCTGCTTATCGCGCTTTGCCCGTTCGGCGCCGCCGCGCTCGATGTGATGAAGGCCCTGAAGACCGAAACCCTGACGGACCCACTATCGGGCCTGCTCAACCGCCGCGGCTTCGAGGAGCGCGCCATGCTTGTCCTGCAGCACTGTTCAACGGCGCAATTGCCGGTTGCGCTGGTGCTTGCCGATCTCGATCATTTCAAGGCGCTGAACGATCAGCATGGCCACGCGGCCGGGGATCGCGTCATCGCCGACTTCGCTGCCAAGCTTCTATCGGCTGCAGGTACGGGCGGCGTTGCCGGCCGTATCGGCGGCGAAGAGTTCGCCGTGCTGTTGCCGCTCAACGACCTTGGCGCGGCAAGATTGTTTGCCGAAGCCATTCGCACGCTCTATTCGGCGGGCAGAATCGACGGACTTCCGCCCGACACAAGAGTGACCGCGAGCTTCGGCGTGGCCGCCCGCACCAGCGACGAAGGGCTGGACCCGCTGATGCGCCGCGCCGACGAAGCGCTCTACAAAGCCAAAAGGAGTGGCCGCGACAGCATATGCCTGTCCTATCAGCGGCCTGAAACGGTCGTCCTTCCCAATCGGACCAGTGCTGGCTGAGCGTCAGCGGCGGCTTCGAATTAACGTCTTTTTCGCGCTTGGTGATTTGCTGTTCGGGGGGAGTGCCAAAAACGCAATGGGCAGCGCCAATTTCATCCTGGTGATCAACCTGTTCGTTGCCGGGCTGCTGGCGGCGGCCTTCATGACGATCGCCGTCTATGACGCAGGACGGGTGTCGGCACGCTGGCTTGCGTTCGGCTATGTACTGGGCATGGCCTATTTCGCCATCGAATTCAGCATCCCTGCCTTCGACAATGCACGACCCGTGGTTGTCGCAGCCTTTGCCGCTTTCCTTGGCGCTACCGTCGCCTTCAATGGCGGGCTTGCCCATAAATACGGCGTTTCGCGCCCTTGGCCGCCGATGCTCTTCTTCCTGGTCTTCGCCACCGTGGCGGTCTACTTCGTACAGGACCTGCCACGTCAATCCTTTGTGCGAATGGCGGCCTACCAGCTTCCCTATGCGGCTATGCAATTCACCGGGCTGACGATCGTCTTGTCGTCCAGGCAAAGACGCGAGCGGCTCGACTATATGCTGATGGCTGTCCTGGCAGCCAGCACCTTGCAGTTCGCCAGCAAACCCTTCATCGCCCATACGCTTGGCGGCTGGGGCGCCAACCCGCAATCTTATGCGCAGACCAGCTACGCGTTGGTGTCGCAGTCTATCGGCACCGTGTTCGGCCTGGCGCTTGCGCTGGTGACGTTGGCTATCCTGGTCCGCGACGTGCTCGCCGAGGCGACGTCGAAATCGGAAACCGATACGCTTTCACGGCTGCTCAACCGTGGCGGCTTCGAGCGCCATGCCGAGATCGCACTGCGCGACGCCATGCGGCGGGCTGTCTCGGCGGCACTGGTCATTGCCGATCTCGACCATTTCAAGCGCATCAACGATACGTACGGCCACGCGTCCGGCGATCGGGTCATCGAGACCTTTGCCGGTTTTCTCCGCGATGCCGCGGCCGACCATCATGTCGCCGGCCGGATCGGCGGCGAGGAATTCGCTATTTTCCTGCCGGGGACCAATCTAGCCGCCGCCCGGCTCTTTGCCGAGGGCACGCGTACCGCCTTCGGTGCCACGCCCATCGACTGCCTGCCGGCGGATCATCGCTGCAGCGCCAGCTTCGGCATTGCCGAGCTTGGTCCGGGCGAAAGCTTTTCCGACCTGCTGCGGCGCGCCGACAAAGCGCTCTATCAGGCGAAGGGCAGCGGCCGCGATTGCGTGCGTGTCTCGGCCGGGCCGGCTGCTGCCCAGCCGGCGCCGGCGACAAACGGCAGCGCGGCCGTCAGCGGCACGGGCTGAGCTCCGGCATCTCGCCGTCGGAGAGGCCGTACATATAGCTGCGGCCCTTCACGAAAACCGGCGGCCTGTAGCAGTCGCCGTTTCGGACCTCATCCGAGTCGTTTTCATAGATCACCTCGGGCTGGCCGGCGCTGGTGTAGTCGGACAATTCCTTGGCCAGCTTGCCCTCGCCGACGAGGATGCGCTTGTAGCCGGCGGCGCTTTCGATGACTAGGTTGCCGAAGGAATCGGCATAGACGCGGTCGTGGTGGCGCGTTCCGGCGAATGCCGGTGCGGCGATGCCGACGGCGAGCGCCGCCAATAGGAACCCACGAAGGCACGATCTTGCTGAATTCGAATGCATGGCGAGCTGCTCCATTGCTGAGAGGCAAGCCTCCTCGAATCAGAAATTAACCTTTTATTAACCTTTGTTAAGAGGGCAACCGCCGCCGCCGCGAGGTCTCGGAAAACATGGTTAATATTCGAGCGGCCACCGGCCATCATTCGGCCATGCTTGTTCCCACCATCGCCGGCATCGAGCGCGACTCAAAAAGCATGAAATCCGGCGGCTTGCCGGGGCATCGCGGCCGGTTTCGAGGCGCGGGGAAGCAGCATATGAGATTACGCCGCACGTTTCGAATAGCGCTGGCCGTCTCCTCGCTGCTGGCTGCCGCCGCCTGCACGCCGCAGACCAGTGCGCCCAAGCTCGGGAATACAGTGGCCGCTTCTGTCGCGATCACTCCAACCGAATCGACACCGCAGCCGCGCACGGCGACCTACAAATGCGCCGACGGGAGCATGATGACCATCGAGAATCTCGGCACGTCGGTGCGTGTGCTCGGCCCGGACGGCACCAGCTCCGAGCTGCCGGCCTCACCCGCCAATCAGACCAGCCGGTACGGCGAGGCGCATGACGCAATTGTGATCGACGGGCGCGACGCATTGGTGATGAAGGGCGGCGCCTCACCGGTGGCCTGTACACGCTGATCGACCCGGCGCGGCAGCCATATTTTGCAGTGCAGCGACATTGTGCCGGCTCAAGGCCACCGCCCTAATCGATTGAAGCTGAAACCTTCGCTTTCATCAGACTAAATTACGTTTTCAAAACGGTTTTCCGGCTTTGACGCGGTGCAAAAAGAGCATTAGAAACCGGCTGTCCGAAGTCGCAACCGGAAGCGGTAATGCCGCATTTCCACCTGAGGCTCCAGAGACGCCGAACTGGGGGAGCCATGAGCAAATCACCAGCCACCCGCGAATTTACCAGACGTGAACGGCCGCTTTCGCCGCATCTGACCGTCTATCGGCCGCCGATCACCATGACGATGTCGATCGTCCACCGCATCACCGGCGGGGCGCTCTATTTCGGCACGCTGCTGGTCGCGCTGTGGCTGATGGCGGCGGCGAGTTCGGAGGCGACCTTCAATGCCGTCAACTGGGCCTTCGGCTCGTGGCTCGGGCGGCTGGTGCTGTTCGGCTACAGCTGGGCGCTGATGCACCACATGCTGGGCGGCGTGCGCCATCTTATCTGGGACACGGGGGCCGGGCTGGAAAAGCATACGGCCTCGAGGATCGCCTGGGCGACGCTGGCCGGCTCGGTCACGCTGACGCTGCTGATCTGGATCGCCGGCTACATGGCGCGAGGAGCCTGAGATGAGCGGCAAGAACACCGACATGCGCACGCCGCTGGCCAAGGTCCGCGGCCTCGGTTCGGCCCGCGAGGGCACCGGCCATTTCTGGCGCCAGCGGCTGACGGCGATCTCCAACATCCCGCTTGTCCTGTTCTTCGTCGGCTTCCTGATCGCACTCAACGGCGCCAGCTATCTCGAGGTGCGCGCCGCACTTGCCAATCCGTTCGTGGCACTGGTGCTGGCGCTGGTGCTGTTGTCGGTGCTCTACCACATGCGGCTCGGCATGCAGGCGATCATCGAAGACTATGTGCATGGCGAGGGCACCAGGTTGGCGCTGCTCGCGCTCAACACATTCTTTCCCGTAGTCGTCGGCGTCGCTTCGGTCTTCGCGCTGCTTAAACTGGCATTTGGAGGCTGATTTTTGGCCAAGGACGCGAAGAACGCCAATACGGCTTCCGCCTATAGCTATGTCGACCACAAATTCGACGTCGTGGTCGTCGGCGCCGGCGGTGCCGGCCTGCGTGCGACGCTCGGCATGGCCGAGCAGGGCCTGCGCACCGCCTGCATCACCAAGGTTTTCCCGACGCGCTCGCACACGGTCGCCGCTCAGGGCGGCATCGCCGCCTCGCTCGCCAATATGGGCCCCGACAACTGGCAGTGGCATCTCTTCGACACGGTCAAGGGCTCGGATTGGCTGGGCGATACCGACGCGCAGGAATACATGGTGCGCGAGGCGCCGGCGGCGGTCTATGAACTCGAGCATTACGGCGTTCCCTTCAGCCGCACCGAGGACGGGAAAATCTACCAGCGGCCGTTCGGCGGCATGATGATGAATTTCGGCGAAGGGCCGCCGGTGCAGCGCACCTGCGCTGCCGCCGACCGCACCGGCCACGCCATGCTGCATACGCTGTACGGTCAGTCGCTGAAGCACAATGCGCAGTTTTTCATCGAGTACTTCGCGCTCGACCTGATCATGGAGCCGGACGGCACCTGCACCGGCGTCGTCGCCTGGAACCTCGACGACGGCACCATCCACCGTTTTTCGGCCAAGATGGTGGTGCTGGCGACCGGCGGCTATGGCCGCGCCTATTTCTCGGCCACCTCGGCGCATACCTGCACCGGCGATGGCGGCGGCATGGCCGCACGCGCCGGCCTGGCGCTGCAGGACATGGAGTTCGTGCAGTTCCACCCGACCGGCATCTACGGCGCCGGCTGCCTGATCACCGAGGGCGCGCGCGGCGAGGGCGGCTATCTCGTCAATTCCGAAGGCGAGCGCTTCATGGAGCGCTACGCACCGTCGGCCAAGGACCTTGCTTCGCGCGACGTGGTCTCGCGCTGCATGACGCTGGAGATCCGCGAAGGCCGTGGTGTCGGCCCGAAGAAGGACCACATCTTCCTGCATCTCGACCATCTCGACCCGGCCGTGCTGCACGAGAGGCTTCCGGGTATTTCGGAATCGGCAAAGATCTTTGCCGGCGTCGACCTGACCAAGGAGCCGATCCCGGTGCTGCCGACCGTCCATTACAATATGGGCGGCGTGCCGACCAATTACTGGGGCGAGGTGCTCAACCCGACCGCCTTGAACCCGGACCAGGTGTTGCCCGGGCTGATGGCCGTCGGCGAGGCCGGCTGCGCCTCGGTGCACGGCGCCAACCGCCTGGGTTCGAATTCGCTGATCGACCTGGTGGTGTTCGGCCGTGCGGCGGCGATCCGGGCCGGCAAGGTGATCGACCGCACATCGGCGATCCCCTCGCCAAACGAGGCCGCCGTCGAAAAGATCATGGACCGCTTCGACCGGCTGCGGCACGCCAACGGCTCGACGCCGACAGCGGTTTTACGCGAAAAGATGCAGAAGGCGATGCAGGAGGACGCTGCGGTGTTCCGCACCCAGGAATCGCTGGAAAGCGGCTGCAGGCGCATTTCGCAGATCTGGGGTGAACTCGGCGACGTCAAGGTGTTCGACCGCTCGATGATCTGGAACTCCGACCTGGTCGAGACGCTGGAGCTGGAAAACCTGATGGCCAACGCTATCACCACCGTCTATGGCGCCGAAGCGCGCAAGGAAAGCCGCGGGGCGCACGCGCGGGAGGACTTTTCGGCCCGCGACGACGCGAACTGGCGCAAGCACACGCTGGCCCGGCTCAACGAGGCCGGCGAGGTGGCGCTCAGCTACCGGCCGGTGCACACCGAGACGCTGCTCAAGGAGGCAGACGGCGGCATCAATCCGGCCAAAATCGCGCCAAAGGCCAGGGTGTATTGAGATGAGGCTGCTGGCGGTCGCGATGCTTTCCATTGCCGTCAGCGGCTGCGCAACGTCGGCTGATACCGTCTATGTTTATGATAACGCTGATAAAATATCAAAGTCAGTGAACGACATCCCGGTTTGGAGGGACGCCTCCAGCGCGCAATCGTCAAACAGGTTTTGGTTCGAGAAAGGCAACGGGCCGGTTAGTTGCGTAGGGGACGGGCATTTGCCAGCCCGGGCCGCGAGAAGGCAAATCGTGGGGAAAGCCGTGGAAGTGCGCGTATACGGCAGTTGTACGGGATTCGTAAATTCCCTTTACGTTCACGCGGAGAAATAGGGTGGCGTTGACGACAACGGGATATTCCGGCACGCCCCTTCCGGCCAAGCTCGGCCTGAAGGACGGGATGATTGCCGCCTTCGTCGCCTTGCCGCCCGAGCTGGACGACCTTGCCGAAGCAGTGGACTTTGCCGAGCTCGACCGGCTGGCCAACTGGTCAGCGATTTCAGGCGTTCATGAGAAATACGATGCCGTGCATGCTTTCGCCCGGCGGCGTGTCGAAATCGAGGACCGTCTTGGCGACGTAGAAGCGGCGATTAAGCGGCACGGCATGGTTTGGGTGTCGTGGCCAAAGAAGGCATCGAAAGTGCCGACCGACGTCACCGAGGACGTTATCCGCCCCGAGGCGCTGAAGCTCGACCTCGTCGACGTCAAGGTCGCCGCCATAAACGGGATCTGGTCCGGGCTGAAGCTCGTCATCCGAAAGGACCTGAGATAATGGTCGAACTCACGCTTCCGAAAAACTCGAAGATCATGGCCGGAAAAACCTGGCCGAAGCCGGAGGGCGCGACCAACCTGCGCGAATACCGCATCTATCGCTGGTCGCCGGACGATGACGAGAACCCGCGCATGGACACGTATTTCGTCGACATGGACGATTGCGGGCCGATGGTGCTCGACGCGCTGCTCTGGATCAAGAACAAGATCGACCCGACGCTGACGCTGCGCCGTTCCTGCCGCGAAGGCATTTGCGGCTCCTGCGCCATGAACATCGACGGGTCGAACACGCTGGCCTGCACCAAGGGCTGCGACGACATTTCCGGCGCGATCAAGGTCTACCCGCTGCCGCACATGCAAGTGGTCAAGGACCTTGTGCCCGACCTCACCAATTTCTACGCCCAGCACGCCTCGATCGAGCCGTGGTTGAAGACGGTGTCGCCCGAGCCGGCCAAGGAATGGCTGCAGAGCCATGAGGACCGCGAAAAGCTCGACGGGCTCTACGAGTGCATATTGTGCGCCTGCTGCTCGACCTCCTGCCCGAGCTACTGGTGGAACGGCGAGCGCTATCTCGGCCCGGCGACGCTGCTGCAGGCCTATCGCTGGCTGATCGATTCCAGGGACGAGGCAACGGGCGAGCGGCTCGACAATCTCGAAGACCCGTTCCGGCTCTATCGCTGTCACACGATCATGAACTGCGCCCAGACCTGCCCCAAGGGGCTCAACCCGGCCAAGGCGATCGCCGAGATCAAGAAGATGATGGTGGAGCGACGGGTTTAGCAGCAGATGAAGCAGCTACCTGCCGATTTTTCATCTGACGCCGTCGCGGCGATCCGGGCGCGACTCGATGTCGTGCGAACGCAAGGCGTGACGATCCTGTTCGCCATCGAAAGCGGCAGCCGCGCCTGGGGGGTTCCCGTCTCCCGACAGCGACTATGACTGCCGTTTCGTCTATGTCAGGCCGGCATCGGATCACCTTGTGTTGGAACAGGCACGCGACGTGATCGAATTTCCCATCGAAGGCGAGATCGATGCCGGCGGCTGGGATCTGCGCAAGGCCTTGCTGCTCGGGCTCGGCGGCAATGCCGTCATCGTCGAATGGGCAAAATCATCAATCGTCTACGAAGAGGTCACGGGATTTCGGCGGCGCCTTCTCGACCTGCTTGCCGAGATCGTCGATCCGGCAAAAGTAGCGCGTCACTATCTCGGCCTGGCGCGTTCACATGTTGCCAAGATCGGCAGCTTTTCCGGCGAGGTGAAGCTGAAGAAGCTGTTCTATCTCATTCGACCACTGGTCGCGTTGGACTGGATGGAGCAGCGCGGCCTCGCCGGTCTACCGCCGATGAACCTTGGCGAGTGCATCGACCAGATCGAGATGCCAGCGCAGGCAAGCGATGAAATCCGCAGCCTGATCGACCGCAAAAGCCAGACGCGGGAAATGGGGACCGGTCTCATCCCGACGGCGATCGCGCGCTATCTTGAGGCGCGCTATGGTCACCACGAAATGAACCTTGCCGGCGTGATCCGGGATGAAGCCCGCCAGGCGCGAAACCGTGTCCTTGCAACCGACTTTTACCGCCGGGAGGCTGAACTTCAATGAGCGATGAGCTTCCCATCCTCTCCCCCATCGAGGCGCGTGTGCTCGGCTGCCTGATCGAGAAGAAGGAGCTGACGCCCGACGTCTATCCGCTGACGCTCAATGCGGCACTTGCCGCGGCCAACCAGAAGACGGCGCGCGAGCCGGTAATGTCGGTCGAGCTTGCCGAGGTTAGAAGGGCGCTTGGCCAGCTCGAGCAGAAGGGCCTGGTCAGGCAGGTGTTCGCGTCGCGCGTCGAGCGCTATGAGCATGTCGTGGCGCAGCGCTTTTCCCTGACCTCGGCGCAGATCGCGCTGCTCGGCCTGTTGCTGCTGCGCGGCCCGCAGACGGCCTATGAATTGCTGGCGCGAAGCGAGCGCATGGCACGGTTGCCGTCGATCGACGAGCTTCGCGGCAATCTCGATCTGCTGATCGGCCGCAGGCCGCCGCTGGTGCAGCAGATCGACCGCGGCCCGGGCCAGCGCGAGGACCGTTATGTCCAACTGCTCAGCGGGCCGGTGCAGCTGTCGGCTGCCGCGGCGCCCCAGCAATCGCCCTTGCCGGCCTCGGATCTGGAAATGCGCGTGCAGGCCCTCGAGCAGGAGGTCGCGGCATTGCGCGCCCGCCTCGACGCGCTGACCGGCGAGGGGCACTGAATCGCGACCTCACCTCCTGCTGTAGACGCCGCTCGCCTCGCCCCCGGATCGACCAGCCGCAACTGCCGGCCATTCAGCTGCCAACTCAGCGAGACCGGCTTCAGGTCGCCGGCGCCGAACTTCCAGGTGCCGGTCAGATCGGGCCGGCAGCCATTGACGGATTTGTAGGTTCCGGCCTTAGGCGTGAAGACCAGCGTCGAGCCGTGCACGGTCGTCGTGCCCGTCTTCAGCGTCAGCGACTGGATTTGGCCGCAGCCGTCGACCAGCGAGGATTCGAACAGCGCATATTGCGTGCGCCCGTTGGCGCTGAAGGTGAAGGAGATGCTGCCGCCGCTGCCCGGCGCACAATGGCCGAGCGTCGTGCAATAATCGCCGCTGGCGACTGCAAAGCCCCATTTGCCGACAAGTGCTGGTGGTATCGAGCCCTGGCGCGAACGGGCTGTCCGCCCCTTGCCTTGGCCGGCGGCATCGGCCGGGCCGACGGCCAGGCAACCGGTCAGGCCCGCCAGTGTGACAAAAAGATAGTGTCCTGAAGGTTCTGCAAAAAGTTTTGGAGAGAGAACGGCGCTTGCTCTGAAGGGCGAGCGGCCATGGCACGGTGGTG
>NZ_JAMYQV010000040.1:0-33244 GCF_040321065.1 Mesorhizobium sp. M0563 | reverse complement strand
CACCACCGTGCCATGGCCGCTCGCCCTTCAGAGCAAGCGCCGTTCTCTCTCCAAAACTTTTTGCAGAACCTTCAGGACACTATCCTGACAGGTCGGAGGGACAGCACCCCCCTCTGCCCTGCCGGGCATCTCCCCCGCAAGGGGGGAGATCGGCAGCTTCGCCGACAGCGCCTGCTGCGGAATAAATTGAGGATGCCGGCAGGAGGTATGCCAACGTCCGGAACAGGCGGATGCCGGTCAGCGCCGCGCCCGCAAAAGTCCCAGCAGCGCGTCCTCGTTTGGTTGGGGCGCTATCCGGATCCTTTCGCCAGCGGCATCATCCAAGGCCGCGGCAATACGTCCCGACAATGCGAAAAAGCGCGTCTCTTCAAAAAAACCGCGCACCGCCGGCCGGCTAGCCAGGGCCTGCATCGCCATGGCCGCCTTGGCCGAATAGAGCAGCACCGCCTCGACCGGCCGGGCGGACAGGCGCGCAAGCACGGCCTCGTCGGAGTAATCCAGCACAACGGTGTCGTAGGTCTCGACGGCGCGGACCTGAGCGCCCGCCGCCTGCAGCCGCTCCTCGAAGCCCGGAAAGCGCACCCGCCCGCAGAGATAGACGATGGTCTGCCCCGCGTAACCACCAGCAAGCGCATCGGCCAGCGCCTCGGCATTCCCTGGGCCTTCGCTGACCGACAGAAACCCGGCCGCGCGGGCGGCTTCCGCCGTCTTCCTGCCGACGGTGTGGCACGGCAAGCCGGCGAGCGCCGCGATGACCTCTTTCGGCGCATGGCGAACGCCGTTGGCACTGGTGGCCGCGACCGCCGCAGCCGCATCGGCGACCGCGCCGACGTCGACGGGCAGCGCCACCGTTTCGGTCAGCGGCAGCAGGATCGGCTGAAAGCCGGCATCCGCAAGCCGGCGCGCCGTGCGCAAGGCGCCCGGTTCGGGTCTCGTCACCAGGACGCGGAGCATGTCAGGTCCAGCCGTCGAAGAATGTTTCGCCGGCTTTGGCCCGAACGGTCGCGGCGGCTTCCGCGCCAATGCGCGCCGCCTCCTGCGCTGGCCCTTCCAGCCTGACTTCATGCGACTGCGTGCCATCGGGCGAGATGATCAGCCCGGCAAAGGAAACCGTTGCGCCGGATATCGTCGCATGGCCGGCGATCGGGGTGCGGCAGGAGCCGTCGAGCGCCGCCAGGAAGGCGCGCTCGCAGGCCAGCGCCTGGCCGGTCGGCACGTCGTGGATTGCCGCCAGCATCGCTTCCACGTCGCGGTCGCCGATGCGGCTCTCGATACAGATCGCGCCTTGCCCCGGCGCCGGCGGAAAGACGTCGAGCGGCATCAGGTCGGTGACGACATTTTCGAGCCCGAGCCGCTTCAGCCCGGCATAGGCGAGGATGGTGCCGTCGGCGATGCCTTCGTCGAGCTTGCGCAGCCGCGTCTGCACATTGCCGCGAAACATCACCACGTCGATGTCCGGCCGCATCCGCCGGATCAGTGCCTGGCGCCTGAGCGACGACGAGCCGACCCTGGCGCCTTGCGGCAGGCCGGCAATCGTTCGCGCCGCCTTGCCGATGAAGGCATCGCGTGCGTCCTCGCGCGGCAGGAAGGCGGCCAGTTCCAGCCCCTCGGGCAACAGCGTAGGCATGTCCTTCGACGAATGCACGGCGATGTCGATGCGCCGCGCCAGCAACGCCTCCTCGATCTCCTTGGTGAACAGGCCCTTGCCGCCAGCTTCCGACAGCGGCCGGTCCTGGATGCGATCGCCGCTGGTCGAGATGACGACCACCTCGAACGCCTCGGCCGGCATGCCATGCGCCGTCATCAGCCGCGCCTGCGTTTCATGCGCCTGCGCCAATGCCAGCGGGCTGCCGCGTGTTCCGATTTTCAAGGTTGTTTGCATGGCGCGCCGTCCGTGATAACCCCCGGCAGGATCGAGGTCCGTCTTTCCGGCTTCCTCCTATCGGGGAAAGGCAGGCCGTACAATCCTTGGAGACAGCGACGAATTGATCCGCGTTCTGGGCATCGAGACGAGTTGCGACGAGACCGCCGCCAGCGTGGTGGCGCTGGACGGTCGCAGCACGCCGCAAATCCTGTCGAACATCGTGCTCAGCCAGATCGAGGAGCATGCCGCTTTCGGCGGCGTCGTGCCGGAGATTGCCGCGCGCGCCCATGTCGAGGCGCTCGACGGCATCATCGAGGCAGCGCTGGCCGATTCCGGCGTCGACCTCGCCGACATCGATGCGATTGCCGCCACCGCCGGTCCCGGTCTTGTCGGCGGGCTGATCGTCGGCCTGATGACGGCAAAAGCAATCGCCGCGGCAGCTAAAAAACCGCTGATCGCCGTCAACCATCTCGAAGGCCACGCGCTGACGGCCAGATTGACCGACGGGCTCGACTTTCCCTACCTCTTGCTGCTGGTTTCCGGCGGCCATACCCAGATCGTCGCCGTGCGCGGCGTCGGCGACTACCAGCGCTGGGCGACGACCATCGACGACGCGCTTGGCGAAGCCTTCGACAAGACGGCCAAGATGCTCGGCCTGCCCTATCCGGGCGGACCGAATGTCGAGAAGGCGGCGGCAAATGGCGATGCGGCCCGTTTTGCGTTTCCGCGCCCGATGAAGGGCTCGGCGCAGCCCGATTTTTCCTTTTCCGGCCTCAAGACCGCAGTGCGCCAGGCGGCATCCGCGATCGCCCCGCTGAGCGACCAGGACGTCGCCGATATCTGCGCCTCGTTCCAGGCGGCGGTGGCGGATGCGCTCGGCGACCGTGTTTCGCGGGCGCTGACCAGGTTCCGTCAGCAATTCCCGGACAAGGCCGAGCCTGCGCTGGTTGTCGCCGGCGGCGTCGCCGCCAACCGGACGATCAAGGCGACATTGCAAGCGCTGTGCGAACAGGCCGGGTTCAGCTTCGTCGCCCCGCCGCTTAATCTCTGCACCGACAATGCGGCGATGATCGCCTGGGCCGGCATCGAGCGGCTGCGCGCCGGCATATCAGGCGAAAACGCCGCCGATTTCGTGCCGCGCTCGCGCTGGCCGCTGGACAGCGTCTCGGCCCCGATGGTCGGCTCTGGCCGGCGCGGGGCCAAGGCGTGACGAGCAAAGCCATGACGCGCAAAGCCAGCGCCGGCTGGCGTGTCGCCGTGCTTGGCGGCGGTGCCTGGGGCACGGCGCTGGCGCTGGCCATGCTGCGCGCCGGCCATTCGGTCCGGCTGTTCGCGCGCGACCCGGAGACCGTCGCGGCGATCGACCGTGGCGAAAATCCGCGCTATCTGCCCGGCATCGCGCTCGATCCCGGCATCGCGGCGACAAGTGACATCAAACTGGCTCTCGCCGACGCCGACTGCGTGCTGGCGGTGGCGCCGGCGCAATCGTTGCGCGCCATGCTGACGGCCGCGTCCAGCCATGTGCCGAAAGGCGTCCCGCTGGTGCTCTGCGCCAAGGGCATCGAGCGCGACACCGGCGCGCTGCTGTCGTCCATTGCCGAGGAAATCCTGCCGGCAAATCCGGTCGCCGCTTTGTCCGGCCCAAGCTTTGCCACCGACGTCGCCAGGGGCCTGCCCACGGCCGTGGTGGTCGCCGCCCGCGACGAGGCTCTGGCCACCGACCTTGCCGCCCGTTTCTCGGCTGAAAACCTGCGTTGTTATTCGAGCGACGACCTGATCGGCGTCGAGATCGGCGGCGCGCTGAAGAACGTCTTTGCCATCGCCGCGGGTGCCGTTACCGGCGCCGGGCTCGGCGCCAGCGCCCAGGCCGCAATGGTGACGCGCGGCTTCGTCGAATTGCGCCGCATCGGTGCCGCCTTCGGCGCAAAGCCGGAGACGCTGATGGGGCTTTCCGGCCTCGGCGACCTGCTGCTCACCTGCTCGTCCGCCCAGTCGCGCAATTTCGCCTATGGGCTGGCGCTCGGGCAAGGCAAGCCGCTTGCCGGCCTGCCTCTGGCTGAAGGCGTGCCGACGGCGGCGATCGCCGCCCGCATCGCCGGCGAGCGCCGGATCGACGCGCCGATCATCGCCGCCGTCGCCGCCATACTGGACGGCACCGTCACCATAGACCAGGCTGTGTCGGCGTTGATGACCAGGCCGCTCAAAACCGAAACCGACATGTAATCCCGAACGATTGCGGAGATGGAAAGATGCTGTTTGCGTTGATTTGCAAGGACAAGCCAGGAAGCCTGCAGGTGCGGCTCGATACGCGGCCTAAGCACCTTGCCTTCCTGGAAGGGCTGAACGGTGACAAGAAATTGGCCTTCGCCGGCCCGTTCCTCGACGCAGACGGCAAGCCGAACGGCACTCTCGCCGTTGTCGAGGCGCCCGATCTGGCTGCGGCAAAAGCCCTGTCGGCGGCCGATCCCTATACCAAGGCAGGGCTGTTCGAAAGCGTCGAAATCCGGCAGTGGAACTGGAGCTTCAACAAACCGGCGGGTATCTAAATGCATGTCGCGCAAAAGTGTGCAGCGGTTTTGTGATAACGACATGCATAAAACAAGAACCTGAAGCGCGTCGCATGACGCCGGTCGAACGCGACGCGCTTTTAGTCGCGACGGCACCTGAGGAGGAGCAAGACAATGAACTACTGGCTGTTCAAATCCGAACCCTCGGTCTTCTCCTTCGAGGACCTCAAGGCCAAGGGCAAGGCCGGCACGCAATGGGACGGCGTGCGCAATTATGCGGCGCGCAACAACATGAAGGCGATGCAGATCGGCGATCTCGGCTTTTTCTACCATTCCAATGATGGGCTCGACATAGTCGGCATCGCCGAAATCTGCGCTCTGGCCCATCAGGACAGCACGACCGACGATCCCCGCTGGGAGTGCGTCGATATCCGCGCCTTCAAGGACATGCCGAAGCCGGTGACGCTGGAACAGGCCAAGGCCAATCCAAAGCTGGCCGACATGGCGCTGGTGCGGCTCGGGCGGCTGTCCGTGCAGCCGGTGACGCCTGCCGAATGGCAGGAGGTCTGCCGCATGAGCGGACTGACGCCGGCGCCATGACGGCGCTGACGCCGGACAGTGCCAAGAAATTCATCCTCGACAACACGGCGCTGATGGCGCCGCCGCATGTGCCGGAGATACGCCTGCAGCTGGCCGACGAGGCGCATGAATTGTGGCAGCGGACCGAGGATGAGCTGACCGAAATCGGCCTGCCGCCGCCCTTCTGGGCCTTCGCCTGGGCCGGCGGCCAAGGCCTTGCCCGCTACATCCTCGACAATCCGGCGGCGGTGCGCGGCAGGCGCGTGCTCGACTTCGCCTCCGGCTCCGGCCTCGTCGCCATTGCAGCAGTGAAGGCCGGATCTGCCGAGGTGATCGCCGCCGACATCGACCCGTTCTGCGCGACCGCGGTCCGCCTCAATGCCGAGGCCAATGGCGTCGAGATAGAATTCCTCGCCGGCGACTGCATCGGCACCGATGCGGGCTGGGATCTGGTGCTGGCCGGCGACGTCTTCTACGACAAAGCTTTCGCCGACAGGCTGATGCCGTGGTTCGCAGCGTTGAAGGCGCGCGGCGCCGACATCCTCGTCGGCGATCCCGGCCGCTCCTATTTGCCGAAGACCGGGCTGGAACCGCTTGCCGTCTACGAAGTGGCGGTGACCCGCGCGCTGGAGGACGCCGAGGTCAAGCGCACCACCGTCTGGTGCCTTGCTTGACGGCATCGCCGAACAGGCGTTCCATCGCGCAATCGACCGGAGGGAATCATGGATTTTTCAGCAATCAATTGGCTGGCGGTAATCGTCGCCGCCGTGGTGGCGTGGCTGTTCGGCGCGGCCTGGTATATGGGCCTGAGCAAGCCGTGGCTGAAGGCCGCCAAGCTTGATCCGGCGACGATGAGCAAGTCGATGCTGCCCTTCGTCGTCTCCTTCGTCGCGGAGCTTGTCATGGCGCTGGTCATGTCGCTGATCATCGGCGCAGTGACCGGCGGCGAACCGAGCCTGCTTGCCGGGGTGATCTTCGGCTTCGTTCTCTGGCTGGGGTTCGTCGCCACGACGCTTTCGGTCAACCATCGCTACGAAGGTTTCGGCTGGGATCTGACGCTCATCGATGTCGGCCATTGGCTCGGCGTGATGCTTCTCATCGGCGCGGTGATCGGCTGGTTCGGCGCGGCGGCGACAGGCTGACCTTTAGGCGGCGACAGGCTGACCTTTAGGTTGGGGTCTTGCCGACTTCCTCGAGAAGCCAATCGCGAAAGGCGACGATGCGCGGATCGTTCGCCGCATTTTCGGGATAGACCAGGAAATAGGCGAACTCGGGCGCGACCTTGATGCCGAGTTCGAACGGCCGGATCAGCCGGCCTTCCGAAAGGTCGTTTGCCACCATGGCGAAATCGGCGAGCGCAACCGCGTTGCCGTCGAGCGCGGCCTGCACGGCATCCGTCGAATTGCCGAACACGATGGTCCGGCTGTCGTCGAAATCGTCGACGCCCGCCGCCGCCATCCACATGCTCCAGTTCGGCCAGGTGACGCCCTGGCGCGACCACTCGATATGCGCCAGCGTATGATGGAACAGGTCGCGTGGCTCCTTGAGCGGCGGCCCTGACCGCAGCAAGGCCGGACTGCAGACGGGAATGATGACGTTTTCGAACAGCCGGTGCGAGCGAAGCCCCGGATATTTGCCGGCGCCGAAACGGATGCCGACATCGACATCGTCGCGGTCGAAATCGCGCACCTCATAGCTGATATCGAAGCGCAGCTCGATTGCCGGATGCTGTTTGCGAAAATCGTCGACGCGCCGCATCAGCCACTTCGTCGCGAATTGCGCATCGAGGGTGACCTTCAGCAGCGCCGATCCGCGCGCCGTCTTCTGCGCCCGTGAGACCGCGCGGCCAAGCAGGTCGAGCGCGTCGGTCGAGGCCTCGAACAGCACCGCACCCGCCTCGGTGAGCCGGATTGTGCGGCTGGTGCGTGTGAACAGCATGATGCCGAGCTGATCCTCGATTTCCTTGATCTGGTGGCTGACCGCTGCCGGCGTCAGGCCGAGCTCGTCGGCGGCGCGGGTGAAATTGAGGTGCCGGGCCGCCGCCTCCAGCGTCCGCAGCGCACGGGTTCCAGGCAGCGGGCGCGCCATCAGGGCCAGACGAGGAGGGTTCGGTCGAGCATTCCAATCCTCAAACAAAACTTGAAGATGCAGAAAAAACTACTCGTTTCCCGTTTGAATTTCAATCCGCCATGATCTGAGCATCGAAGAAACATCAAACCGGATTTGATGTCCGGAGAAGCGGATTGCACCATGTCTGACATCGCCCTGCGCTCTGTAACCCTCCGCCCGGCCTGGCTGCGCGCCGTGCTCGACTGGCTTCGGCACGCGAGAATCGCGGCCAGTCTTCCCTACGAGAATGTCGAGGATCTCTCCGATCGCCAGCTGCGCGACATCGGTAGCGAACGCAAGGACATCGCACGCGCCATGGACCGCGAACTCGGCCGGCTCGGCCTTCTCGACATAGGGTGGCAAAGGAGTAGGGGAGTAGGGGAGTAGGGGAGTAGGGGAGTAGGGGAGTAGGGGAGCTAAGCGGCGCGCCCGCCCCTGTCTCTACTTTTACTGCCCTATTCCCCTACTCCCTTATTCCCCTATTCCCTTACCTTACCACCCTCACCACCGTCCGCTCCGACAGCAGCGGCAGCAGCCGTGCCATGGTGCGGGCTGTTACCGCGACGCAGCCTTGCGTCGGCGTGAAGCCGGGGCGCGCCAGGTGGAAGAAGATGGCGCTGCCGCGCCCGCGCCGGCGCGGCACAATGTTCCAGTCCAGCACCAGGCAGGCATCGTAGAGATCGTCGGCCCGCTGCATCCGCTCATGGCTGGCGCCATAGGGGATTTTGACCGGGCGGTTGTAGTTGCGGTCCCCAGGCACTTCGCACCAGCCGAGGTCGCGGCCGATCGGCGTCATCGCCAGCCGCGTCCGGCGGCCGCTGGAAAAACGGTCGCCGCGAAAATATCCCGACAATATCCGCATCGAGGCGAGCGGCGTGGCGCCATCGCCCTCGCGCTTGCCGGCCGAGATGCCGCCATGCCCCAGCGCACATGGAAACACGAGTTTGCCGGCCTGTAGAAAGCCCTGGCTGGCATGGCCGGGCCGCGCGCGCACGGTGAGCACGGTAAGCCCTTTCGGCAAAATTGCGCCGACTGCATTGCGATCGTGTTTTTTCTTGTATGATCGTGCCACGGAACAAATCACTGTGAACGGCTGTTGTGCCGGTCAGCTTCCGCATAAACAGGCAGCGGTCAACTGAAATCTCTTTTCAAAACAACGGATTGATCCATGACTTCACGCACCATTCTGATCGTCGACGACGATGACGACCTGCGCGGCACCCTTGTCGAGCAATTGTCGCTTTATGAGGAATTCGATGTCCTGCAGGAAGCGACCGCCGCCAAAGGCGTCGCCGCGGCGCGCGGCGGGCTTATCGACCTGCTCATCATGGATGTCGGCCTGCCCGACATGGATGGCCGCGAGGCGGTGAAGATATTGCGCAAGGGCGGCTACAAGGCGCCGATCATCATGCTGACCGGCCACGACACCGATTCCGACACGATCCTTGGTCTCGAGGCCGGCGCCAACGACTATGTGACCAAGCCGTTCCGCTTTGCCGTGCTGCTGGCCCGCATTCGCGCCCAGCTGCGCCAGCACGAGCAGAGCGAGGACGCCACTTTCTCGGTCGGCCCCTACACGTTCAAGCCCAGCCAGAAGCTTCTGATCGACCCGCGCGGCGCCAAGGTGCGGCTGACCGAAAAGGAAGCCTCGATCATCAAATATCTCTACCGCGCCGACCAGAAGGTGGTGACCCGCGACGTGCTGCTGGAGGAAGTCTGGGGCTACAATTCCGGCGTCACCACGCATACGCTCGAAACCCACGTCTACCGGCTGCGCCAGAAGATCGAGCGCGATCCTTCCAACGCGGAAATTCTCGTGACAGAAAGCGGCGGCTACAAGCTGGTTCCTTAAACATTTCATTATTCAAATAAGCGATCCGGGCGGGGCGCTTTTCGGGTACGGTCCTGAGCTGGAGGTGGGTCTGGATCGAACTCGCGGAGGCATCGGGTCCAAGGAGCGGAACCGATTTTTGAAACGCCTTGCGCGTCCGGGGGACGCGCGGCGCTCTAGGGAGGAGTGGGACTGACGGTTCGGGGACATAGCTAGATGGCGCTGGATGACGACATCCGCATCCTGTCCACCGTGAGGCTCTTCGAGGGCTTTACGCAGGAACAGCTGCGTCTGCTCGCCTTCGGCGCCGAAACCACCATGCTGAAAGCCGACCACAAGCTTTATCGCGAGGACGACGAAGCTGATTCGGCCTACATCGTGGTCAGCGGCCGCATCGTGCTCTATCGCGAGCACGACGGGGAGCGCATCCCGATCGGCACCGCCGGTCCCGGCACCATACTCAGCGAACTGGCGCTGATCGCCGACACCAACCGGCTGACCAGCGCCTCCGCCGAAATCGATTCGGAAGTGCTGCGGCTCAGCCGCAAGATGTTCCGCCGCATCCTCGAGGAATACCCGGAGCTGGCGGTTCACTTGCACCAGCGCATATTGGAGGATTTCCAGGCGATGATCCGCCGGATCGAGGAACTTGGGCCGCGTTTTGCCGGCTAATGTAGCGCCTCTGGTTTAACCAGATTTCGGAATTTGCGAGTTCTCAAGGCCGGTGCGTTGCGGAAACAAGCTCGGCCTTGCGCCGCGCCGTCTCCAGTCCGAGCGCAATGAAGCGGCGCGCATGTTTGGCCAGCTCCATATTGTCGGTCCACAGATTGCGCCAGATCGCGGTTTTCCGCGACAGGTTCTCGTCGACGATTTCCGACGAGAAGGATTCGAAGCTGAGGTCGTCGCTGTAGCCGATAGCGGTCAGCGCATCGAATATCCCGGCGAAATCGATATTGCCGGTGCCGAGGAAGCCGCGATGGCTCTCGCCGATATGGACATAGCCGATTTTCTTTGCGGCGTTGCGGATGGCCAATCCGACATCGGCCTCCTCGATGTTCATGTGGAACGTGTCGAGATGCAGGAAGATGTTGTCGGAGCCGCTGTCCTCGATAAAGGCCATGCCTTGCGCGGCGGTGTTGAGCAGGTTGCTTTCGAAGCGGTTGACGATCTCGAGGTTGAGGGTGACGCCGGCTGACTTTGCCGTCTCCGCCACCTCGGCAAGCGTGCCGGCGCTGCGGTTCCACTGGTCGCGCGTCGGCGCCTCGCTCTGCAAGCCGTGGCTGGTGCTGAGGATGCCGGCAACCTTCTGGCCGCCGAGATCGCGAGTCAGCGCGATCGTACGTTTCAGGATTTCGACGCCGTGCGCCGCAATCGTTTTGTCGGCGCTCGAAATATCGCCGTCGGCCGGCAGTCCGATGCTGATCGCGACGCCGAGGCCGAGATCGGCTATCCGCTTGGCCAAGCCGTCAATGTCGACATTGGCGGGGTCGAGATAGGAGAATTCGATCAGGTCGAAGCCGGCTTCGCTGGTGTTGGCCAGCGTCCGCTCGAGATCGCTCTGCGTCGAGCTCGCCGACCAGACGAATGAGTGGATTCCGATGCGCGACATGATTGTCTCCGGTTATTCCAGCAGTAGCGGACCCAAGTCCAAATCGGTGTTTGGCAATCCGTTGCTCAGACAAAAAAGGTGCGGCCGGTCATACCGGCCGCCCCACGCGTGGGAGGTTTAGCGAGCTGCGGTCCAGCCCTTGTAATCCTTCAAATTGTCGGCCGTGATCAGCTTCGGGTCGAGCAGCACCGTCGGCTCGGCCGGCTTCTTGCCGGCAAGCAGGTCAGCCGCCATCGTCAGCGACTGGCCGGCCATCACATAGGGATCCTGCGAGGCCGAGGCCTTGATCATCGACGTGCCGGAAGCGAGTTCCTTCTCGATATCGGGCGCGCCGTCGACCGCCGTGAAGATGAACTCCGAGCGGTTGAGCTGCTTGGCCGCAAGCTGGGCGCCGATCGCCGTCGGATCGTTGATGGCGAACACCGCGTCGATCTTGTCGAAACGGGTCAGCAGCGACTGAAACACTTTCAAGCCGCCGTCACGTGAGCCTTCGGCGTTCTGGTCGTCTGAAAGGACCTTGATGTCGGGGTGTTTTGCCAGCACGTCCTTGCAGCCCTTGACCCTCTCCAGGATCGACGACGAGGCCGGGCCGTTGAGGATGACGTAGTCGCCCTTGCCGCCGGTATGGTCGACCAGATACTGGCACGCCTCTTCGCCGGCCTTGACATTGTTGGTCATCACGGTGACGTCGGCGCCCGGCGCCGAAACGTCAAAAGCGGCAACGACGATGCCGGCCGCCTGTGCCTTCTTCACCGCCGGTGCGATCGCCTTGGCATCGACGGCATTGAGCATGATGACGTCGACGCCGGCGGCGATGAAGGAATCGACCTGCGAGACCTGCTTGTTGAGATCGTAGTCGGCCGATACCGATGTCACCTGCACATTCGGGTTGATTTTCTTGGCCGCGTCCTCGATGCCCTTGATGGTGGCGACGAAGAACGGGTTGCCGAGCAGGCCGACCGAGATGCCGACCTTGTTCAGGTCCTTGGCCGATGCCGGCGCGATGACGGCGGCTGCAAGGGCGACGCCGCAGAGCAGTTTAGCGATGATCTTCATAGTTTTATTTTCCTCCTGATGCCCGCGCCTCTCACGGTGCGTTACACATGAAACCGGCTCGATGGACGCCGGCGACTAAGGGCCATCACGTTCTTGCTCCTGCCTGGAGCCGGTAACGGTCGAGGGCGACCGCCACGATGATGACCAATCCCTTGATGATGTACTGCCAGATGTCGGAAACACCGGCGAGGATGAGCCCATTTGACAGCACGGCGATGATCAGGCCGCCGATCAGCGTGCCCCAGATCGAGCCGACGCCGCCGACGAAGCTGGTGCCGCCGAGGATGACCGCGGCAATGGCGTCGAGTTCGTAGGACTGGCCGAGCTGCAGCCCGTTGGCGGCATAGAGCCGGGCCGCCGACATGGCGCCGCCAAGGCCGGCCAGAAGGCCGGAAACGCCGTAGACGAAGAGCAGCACCAGCGGCACCTTGATGCCGGTCAGTCTGGCGGCCTCGGCGTTGCCGCCGACGGCGTAGATCCAGGTGCCAAGCACGGTGCGCTTGAGCACCAGCCAGGACAGCACCACGACCGCCAGCGCGATGATGACCAGCCATGGAACGCCGAACAGCGAACCGTTGCCGATGAAGTCGAACGGCAGGTCCGAGTTGAACACCGTCGTGTCCTGGCCAAGCAACCGGGCGACGCCGCGCACGGCGGTCAGTGATCCCAGCGTGACGATGAAGGGCGGCAGCTTGATGTAGGCGATCAGCAGGCCGTTGATGACGCCGAAGCCGAGCCCGACGAGAATGGCCGCCGGCACGCCCAGCAGTCCCCAATCGGGCACCAGCGACACCATCACCGCCACCATCGCCGAGGCGGCAAGGATCGAGCCGACGGACAGGTCGATGCCGCCAGTCAGGATGACGAAGGTCATGCCGGCCGCCAACACGATGTTGATCGACGATTGCTGCATGACGATCAGCAGATTGGTCTGGGTGAAAAAGCGCGGGTTGATGAACTGGAAGCCGACCGCCAGCAGAATCAGGATCGGCAGCATGCCGAGCGCAGCGATGGCGGTGCGCCACCTTGTGCTCCTGCCCACCGCCCGGTCGTCCGCTTTCATCGTGTCGGCCACCTTGTCGGTCATCGCTGAGCCGCTCCCGTTGCAAGTTCCATGATCGCTTCCTGCCGCAGTGGCTCGCCCTCCGACGCCGTTACCTCGCCGGCAATGGTGCCGTCGCGCATCACCAGCACGCGGTCGGCGATGCCGATCACCTCCGGCAGTTCGCTGGAGATCATCAGGATGGCGATGCCTTTCTTGGCCAGATTGTCGATCAGCCGGTAGATTTCCGACTTCGCCCCGACGTCGACGCCGCGGGTCGGCTCATCGAGGATGACGACCTGCGGCTCTGTTTCCAGCAGGCGGGCGAGCAGCACCTTCTGCTGGTTGCCACCCGACAGCGAGCCGGCATTGGCCTGCACCGAGCTGGTGCGGATGGAGAGCTCGGACACCGCCTTGGCGGCGCGCTTTTCGGCAGCCGCGAAGTCGCGCAGACCGCCGGCCTTCGCGTCCCTTGCCAGCACGCCCATGCTGATGTTGTCGGAGATCGACATGTCGAGGAACAGGCCAAGTTGCTTGCGGTCCTCGGTCAGGTAGGCGATGCCGGCATCCAGCGCCTCGCTTGGCGAACCGATGGATATCGGTTTGCCGCCGAGCTCCAGCGTGCCCGATATGTGCCTGTCGGCGCCGAAGATCAGTCGTGCCAGTTCGGTGCGGCCCGAGCCGACCAGGCCGGCCAGCGCCAGCACCTCGCCTTTGTGGAGGTCGAAGGAGCAATTCCTTATGAAATTGCCGTCCGACATGCCGCGCACCGACAGCGCGACGGCGCGCTTGCTGTCCGGCGGGCGGTGATCCTTCTTGTAGAACGTCGACAGATCGCGTCCGACCATCATCGATACCAGGCGCGAGGCGTTCAGATCGGCGCGGTCGAGCGTGCCGACATAGCCGCTGTCGCGCAGCACGCTGACGCGGTCGGCGAGCTGGTAGACCTCTTCCATGCGGTGGCTGATGTAGATGATGGCGATACCTTGCGACTTCAGCGTCGCGATCACCTCGAACAGCCGGTCGGTCTCACGCGAGGTCAGCGAGGTGGTCGGCTCGTCCATGACGATGATGCGCGCATTGGTCGACAGCGCGCGGGCGATTTCGACCAACTGGCGTTCGCCGAGCGACAGGCTGCTGACCGGGGTGCGCGCTGAAAAAGTCACGCCGAGCCGCGCGATGATGTCGCTGGCGCGCCGGTTACACTGCTCGCGATCGACGATGCCGAACCGTCGCGGCTCGTTGCCGAGGAAAATGTTCTGCGCCACCGACAGATTGGGCGCCAGCGACAGCTCCTGGTAGATGACCGCAATGCCGGCGGCGCGTGCCTTGATCGGGTCGCCGGTGGCGGCCGGCATGCCGTCGATCAGGATTTCGCCGCCGGGATCCGGCCGGTAGGCACCGGACAGCACCTTCATCAGCGTCGACTTGCCGGCACCGTTCTCACCCATCAGCGCGTGCAGCTCGCCGGCATGGACGGTCAGCGACACATCGTGCAGGGCGCGGATCGGGCCGAATGTCTTCGAGATGTGGCGCATCTCCAGCACCGGCTGGCGCACCGTCTCGATCCGGGCGATGGCGCTCATCGCGCACCTCCCGCAGCTGCTCTGGGGGCACCCCGATCGGCGGCAAGGCCGCGCCAGTCGTTGCGGTAGCCGGCAAGGCCGCTGAAGCTTGCCGCATGCACCGCCTCCGGCGCCTCGGTGGCAAACTCGCGTCCGACGCTTTCGAAGGCAAGTGCTGCGGCACCGGTGGCGCTGCCCTCCAGCGTTGCGCCCTGCAGGAAGGCCTGCCCGGGACGCACTTGCGCCAGCAGCGCGGCAAGCAGCCCGCCATTGTTCAGGCCGCCGTCGACGATGACGGTATTATCGGAATGGATCAGCTCGAGGCACAAATCGACCATCAGCGCGACATAGAGCAGCGCCATGGCCGCGCGTTCGTCGGCGTTGGGCGTGCGCCCGACCAGTTCGCCGCGCCGGTGTGCCATCGGGCCGCCGGGCGCGAAGCTCGGCAGCGCCATGATGCCGGCGTCGATCACCCGCTGTATCGATGACGGCGCGATGGCGCCCTGCCAGCCGGCGCTGATCGTCGCGAATTCGCGGCCGCCCATGAAGCGGATGGTTGGCACCGGGCCGCCATCGACATCGACGTTGACCAGCATGTCGCGCTCGCCGTCGAGTGCGTCGAGAGGACAGTCCGGATTGAGAACGACGACCCAGGTGCCGGTCGAGACCACGGTCACCGGCCCGAGCTGCTGCCGGCGGTAGGCATGGAGCGCGGCATTGCTGTCGTGGACGCCATTATGGATGGCGACCGGCTTCGCGGCTCGGCCGAAGCGCTGCTCGCCGATCACCGCGCCGGCACGCTCGAAGGCGGGCATCTGGCCGCGCCAGCCCCCGCCACCGACCAGCGAGCTGAAATCGCGTTTGCGCGGCGCCCATAAATGCGAGTGGCAGCCGAGATAGGACACTTCCGATACCGGCCGGCCACCAAGGCGCCAGCTCCAGTATTGGGGGTAGCCGAGGATCGATTTCGCTGCGGCGAAGGCACCGGGCTCCACCTCCTTCAGCCACAACATGTGGCGGCCGTAGTTGAAGCCAAGCGGCAGGCGCGGCGAAAAGGTCTCGGCAAAATCCGGAATGCGGCGATCGATCTGCGCGGCGATCTCGGCTGGCGGTTCCTGCTCGTAATCGAGGATCGGATGCGTCAGCGCGGCGTCGTCGACCAACGCGAAGGTGCAGCCATGGCCGGATACCATCAGCCCTTCCACGCCATGCGTGTCGACGGCGTCATCGATGGCGCGGGCCGCCCAGTCGTACAGCGTTGCCTCGTCGAGCACGCTGAAGCCGTTTTTGCGGATCCAGTTCGGCTGGGTGCGGCGCTCGTCGAGGATGCGTCCGTCCTGGCCGAAGACGAACAGCTTCGAATTGGTCTTGCCGAAATCGAGGACGGCTACTTTCACTGGGCGCCTCCCGAGGAAGCGGCGATGCGCACCATGACGCCGGCATCTTCGAGCATGCGCGCGTCGGTGTCGGACAGGCCCTCATCGGTGACCAGCGTACCGATCCGCGACAGCGGCAGCGCCACGTTGCGGGCGTGGATCGACAGTTTGCGGCTGTCGGCCAGCACGACGATCTGGTCGGCGCAGAGGCTGAGCTCGACGATCGAGCGGACCAGCAGCGGGTGCGATTCCAGAAGGCCTTCCTGGCCGATGCCTTGCGCGCCGAGAAAGAACTTCGAGGCGTAGAACGGCACCGTCTGGGTCAGCGAATGGATGATACCCGGCTCGCGGTGCAGTTCGCCGCCGGCGACGGTCAGGCTGCAATGGCCGTGATCGCTGAGATAGGCCGCGAGCGGCATCGAGTTGGTGTAGAGCCGGATGTTGCGGTCGGCGAGCTTGACGCCGAGATGGAAGCAGGTCGAACCGCCATGCACGATGACCGCGTCGCCGTCGCGCACCATGGTGGCGGCGAGAGCGGCGATCTGCCGCTTGGCCTCGACGGCGAGGTCGCGGTTCTCGTCATAGGGCCTGGCATAGGCGACGCCGACTTGCGAAGCGCCATCGAGCGCCGAGATGCCGCCATAGACCTTGCGCGCTTCGCCGGCCTCGTCGATCTTGTCGATGTCGCGCCGCACCGTCGCCGCCGACACGCCAAGCCGCTCCTGCAGCTCGCGCACCGATGCGAAAGGCCGGTCTCGCAAAAGCTCGACAATCTGGCGCTGGCGGCCGGAGTCGCTCAACCCTTACCTCCCAATGCGCTTGCCTCCCAAGCCATTTTGCACGGCATTGCCATTTTGCACGGCAATTGGTGCAACTTACTCAACGGGCCTCGGATTGCAAGCGTGATTTGACGCGATAACATCACTGTTGACGTAACTTACTCGCATCTGCGATACCAGCGTCGGTCTTAGTCCCGGCAACGGGCCGTCCAAAGCCGTGGCCACGCGGCCGGTTTGTGGAGGAATTTCGATGACGATCAGTGCGGATGCGCAGGAATTGGCAGCGCTGCGGTCGCTTTCGGCCGTCATCGGCAGCGACCCGCATCTGACCCAGGCCGCCGGCGGCAATACCTCGCTGAAAGCCGGCGACACGCTCTGGATCAAGGCCTCCGGTACCTGGCTGAAGGACGCGCTTACCGCAGACATCATGGTGCCGGTCAGCATCCCGCCATTGCTTGAAGCCATCGAACGGCGCGACCCGGCCGCCGAACAGCCGCAGGCCTTCGCCATCGGCGCCCTCAATCCACGCGGCTTGCGTCCGTCGATCGAGACCACGGTGCATGCGCTGATGCCGCAGCGCATCGTTCTGCATGTCCACTGCGTCGAGACCATTTCGCTGGCAGTGCAGGCCGATTGCGAGGCCGAGATCGCCAGGCGGCTCGATGGCCACCAATGGGCGTATGTTCCTTATCGCCGGCCGGGGCTGCCGCTCGCCCAGGGCATCGCCGAGCGCCTGCGGCCAGGCGTAGACATCCTGATCCTCGGCAATCACGGCCTGGTCGTTGCAGCCGAGACCGTCGCCGCGGCCGACATGCTGCTACGGCGCGTAACCCGGCTCTTGGCGCGGCCGCCGCGCCAGGTGGCAGAACCGGACATCGTGGCGCTGACGGCGCTCGCCGGCGGCAGCGGCTACAGACTGCCGGCCGACGTCGAGGCGCATGCGGTGGCGATCGACCCCGAATGCTGCCGCATGGCGGCAGGGGGCAGCCTCTACCCCGACCACGTCATCTTTCTCGGCGAGGGTTCGGTCGTGGCGAGACCGGACGAGGATGTGAAGCGCGTGATCGAGCGCTGCGGCGCCGCACCCGTGGCGATCCTGTTTCCCGGCCTTGGCGTGCTGATGCGCGGCGACGCCGGCGCCGGCGCCGACGCCATGCAGCGCTGCCTCGCCGACGTGACGGCGCGGGTCGATGTCGCTGCGAAGCTGAATTATCTGACAGCGGCGGAGAATGACGAACTGATCAACTGGGACGCCGAAAAATATCGCCAGAAACTCAATGCCGGAGGCAGCTGACATGCCGCGTTCGTCAAGCCCGCTATCAACTGGCCCGCTTGCCATCGGCATCGACATCGGCACATCCGGCGCGCGCGCCGTCGCAATGCGCCCGGACTTTTCCATCGCCGCGCATTCCGCAATTGCCCTTGAGCGATTTGGGCTGAACGGCCGCGACCCCGCCGTATGGTGGGAGGCGGTCGGCGCGACGTTGGCGGAAGTGCTCAAATGTATCGATCGCGCGGCAGTGCTCTCGATCGCCGTCGACGGTACGTCGGGCACGCTGCTGCCGGTCGACGGCTCCGGGCGGCCGCTGGCCGAACCGCTGATGTACAACGACAAGGTCGCCGACGACATTATTCTGACTGCAATAGCCGGCGCGGCACCGGCAACGAGCGCTGCACTTGGGGCGACGTCCGGTCTCGCCAAGGCGCTGTCTTTCCAGCACCTGCCCGGCGTCGCCACTGTGCTGCACCAGGCCGACTGGATCGCCGGACAGTTTTCCGGCCGCTTCGATGTGAGTGACGAGAACAACGCGCTGAAAACCGGCTACGACGTCGAGGCCCGGCGCTGGCCGGACTGGATCGCGGCGACCGGCATGCGCATGGAATTCCTGCCCCGAATCGTGCGGCCGGGCGATGTCACGGGCACGCTCACCGCCAGCGCTGCGAAAATGTTCGGCCTGCCGCGCGACGTGGTTGTCGTCGCCGGCACCACCGATGGATGCGCGTCGTTCCTGGCGACCGGTGCGACTGCCGCGGGCGCCGGCGTCACCGCGCTCGGCTCATCGCTGACCATCAAGATCCTCTCCGACCGGCCGATCTCGGCGCCGCAATTCGGCATCTACAGCCATAGGCTGGGAAACACCTACCTGGCGGGCGGTGCCTCGAACTCCGGCGGCAAGGTGCTGGCCCAGCATTTCCCCGTCGCCCGCATTGTCGAACTCAGCAAAAAGATCGACCCGGCGACAGAGACCGGCCTCGATTATTACCCGCTGCCGGCGCCGGGCGAACGCTTCCCCATAGCCGATCCGGCGCTGCCGCCCCGCCTCGAGCCGCGGCCCGCCGACGACGCCGATTATCTGAAAGCGATGTTCGAGGGTATTGCGGCGATCGAAGCGCTCGGCTATCGCCGGCTTGCCGAACTCGGCGCACCCCGGCTTACATCGGTCAGGAGCGTCGGCGGCGGTGCGGCCAATCCGGCCTGGACGGCGATCCGGCAGCGCAAGCTTGGCGTCGCTCTCGTGCCCGCTCTTTCGGAGGAGGCCGCCGCCGGCACGGCGCGGCTGGCGCTGATGGGCGCAGGCGCAGCGGGGCTTTTATGACGGCCAAGATAATTCAGCACCTCGACGGCATCGCCGCGCTGGCCGAGCGCTATCAGGTGTTCCTGCTCGACCAATTTGGTGTGCTGCACGACGGCACCAGCGCCTATCCAGGCGCTATCGAAGCCTTGTCGGCACTCAAGCGCGCCGGCAAGACCATCGTGCTGATCTCGAATTCCGGCAAGCGGGCGCAACCCAATGAGCGCCGCCTGCTGAAGCTCGGCTTCGCACCGGGAAGCTGGGACCATTTTGTCTCCTCCGGCGAGGTGGCGTGGCGCTCCTTCCACGAAATGGCGGCATCGGGGACCCTGCGCCCGCAGACAAAATGCCTGCTGATCAGCCGCGATAATGACCGTTCGGCTGTCGACGGCCTGCCCTTCGTCCTGGCCAAGGACGGCGACGATGCAGAACTGGTACTGATTTCCGCCAGCGAGGGCGATCGCTACGACCTCGACCATTATCGCCGGCTTCTCGGTCCGGCGGCGAAGCGCCAGGTGCCGTGCTTCTGCACCAACCCCGACAAGATCATGCTGACTGCCGTCGGGCCTTGCTTCGGCGCTGGCCGGCTGGCCGATCTCTATGAGAACCTCGGCGGCAGCGTCACCCGCATCGGCAAGCCCTATCCGCAGATATTCGAGGCAGCGCTGGCGCTGGCGGGCAACCCGGAGCGCGGCAACGCGGTCTGCGTCGGCGACAGCGTCGAGCACGACATCGCCGGCGGCAACGGCGTCGGCGTCGCGACGACGCTGGTCCTGTCCGGCATATTGGCGGAGACACCTGATCTGGAGACTGTTTTCGCCACGCTGAACGCCCGCCCCGACTACATCGCGGATAGCTTCAGGTTTCGCTGAATTGTTAATGCGAGACAAAGCTAATCGAGGTTGAAACGCCCGATCACCGGCACATGGTCGGAGGGCCGCTCCCAGCCGCGCGCCGGCCGCAGGATTTCATAGCCGGCAAACTGCGGCACCAGGTTTGGCGACGACCAGATATGGTCGAGGCGGCGGCCGCGATTTGACGCCTGCCAATCCTGTGCACGATAGCTCCACCAGGTGTAGAGCTTCTCCTCGTAGGGCACATTGAGCCGCATCAGGTCGACCCAGTCGCCGGCGAGCCGCATCGCTTCGAAATTTTCCGTCTCGACCGGCGTATGGCTGACGACGTTGAGCAGCTGCTTGTGCGACCAGACATCGTGCTCGAGCGGCGCGATGTTAAGATCGCCGACCAGGATCGAGCCGGAAACCTCGTCATGCTCGGCGCGGACGGCGTTCATCTCGGCAACAAAATCGAGCTTGTGCTTGAACTTCCGGTTGACGGCCGGGTCGGGCTCGTCGCCGCCGGCCGGCACGTAGAAATTGTGCAGCAGGATCGCCTTGCCGCCAGCCTTGACGGTGACCGACAGATGCCGGCTGTCGTCGATCTCGCAGAAGCGGCGCTTTTCGACCACCTCGATCGGCCGCCGTGCCACCGTCGCAACGCCGTGGTAGCCCTTCTGGCCATGGAAGGCGATGTGCTCGTAGCCAAGCTTGCGGAACGCCTTCTCCGGAAACAATTCGTCAGGAACCTTGGTTTCCTGCAGGCAGAGCACGTCCGGCGTCTGCTCGACCAGCAGACGCTCGACGATCGGCATGCGCAGCCGGACGGAGTTGATGTTCCAGGTAGCGACGGAAAACGGCATGTGGGGTTCCGGACAACGCAAGATCCGCCGGATGGCCCGACGGAAGTCAATCGCGGAAACTACTGCCAGCCGCGCACCGCAAAAACAAGCCGGCCGCGCCTTGGGGGCGCGGCCCATGACTTTCCAGAAATATCAATACAGGAACCAAGCCCAAGGTGTGCTGAGATTCAGGTCAGGCCGAGTCGGAGTCGAAGACGGGCGCGAAGCGACCAGAATGGTGGATTCCGAGAACCGGAGCGGAGCGTACTTTTGGGTACGTGAGCACCGGCCTACGCCGGCCGTAGCCTTAACTGCCACGACCGCTCATGAGTGCTTTGGCCGGCGAAGGCCGGAAGCGCAGGAAACCGCCGTTGCAGGCCGGCATCACCTGAATATCGACACACCTTAGCGCGACTTGGTGTTCAGTTCCCGGTTGGCCGTATAGTCGATGGCAAAGGTGTCGGGCGCGAAACTGACGCCCTCCTTGGTGTTGAAGATCATCACCGTCGTGTCCTTGCCTTGCGCATCGGTGATGGTCCACTGCCGCAATTCATAGGATTTCGGATCGAACATCATGGTGATCTTCGAATTGCCGAACACCGATTTGTCGGCAAGCTGGATGGTGGTGAGATCGTTTTCTTCCTTAACGCTTCTGACGCGTCCGCCCGACAGATCGATCTTGTCGTCGAGCAGCAGCTTCAGCGGTGTCTTCGACAGCGGGTAGAGGTCGGAGGTCCGCAGCTTCTTGTTGAGGATGACCACCGACTTGCCGTCGGAAATCACCCTGAAATTCGAGGCGCCGTCATAGTTGAAGCGGATCTTGCCCGGCCGTTCCAGAAAGAACTTGCCGCCGGTCTGCTCGCCCTTTGGCCCGAACTGCACGAACTCGCCGCTCATCGATTTGACCGAGGAGAAATGATCGGCGATCTTCTGCGCCGTCGCCGGAACCGCTGCTTGCGCCGACGCCAGCAGCTGGAAGCCGGGCACGACGTTGACGGCCGCGGCACCGGCCAGGACCAGACCGAGCACCTGTCGGCGGGTTGGGGCGAAATCCCTGCTCGGGGCGAAAGATGCGTTTTTCATGCCGGTCACCATCATCTGATTGCTTGCTCGTTATATTGGTCTGGCCCCCCAGTTGGGCTTAAGTTTGGCGGGCGCGCAGCGCTCATCCGTTGCAACGCGCCGAGAGGTTCAAAGTTGCCGGCGCGGATGCGCTCTAGAACTTGTCGTCCTCCGTCGGCACCAGGATTTCGCGTTTTCCGGCATGGTTGGCCGGGCCGACAATGCCTTCCTTCTCCATCTTCTCGATGATCGAGGCGGCGCGGTTGTAGCCGATGCCGAGCCGGCGCTGGATGTAGCTGGTCGAGGCCTTGCCGTCGCGCAGCACCACCGCGACCGCCTGGTCGTAGGGATCGTCGGAATCCTCGAAATTGCCGCCGTCGCCGCTGCTGCCACTGCCTTTGCCCGACGGCTCATCATCATCCTTGTCGTCATCCTCGGTGATGGCGTCGAGATATTCCGGCACGCCTTGCAATTTCAGATGCGCGACGATCCTCTCCACCTCGTCGTCGGAAACGAAGGGACCGTGCACGCGCTGGATGCGGCCGCCGCCGGCCATGTAGAGCATATCGCCCATGCCGAGCAGCTGTTCGGCGCCCTGCTCGCCCAGGATGGTGCGGCTGTCGATCTTCGATGTCACCTGGAAGGAGATGCGGGTCGGGAAGTTGGCCTTGATGGTGCCGGTGATGACGTCGACCGACGGCCGCTGCGTTGCCATGATGACATGGATGCCGGCGGCGCGCGCCATCTGCGCCAGGCGCTGCACTGCGCCTTCGATGTCCTTGCCGGCGACCATCATCAGATCGGCCATCTCGTCGATGATGACGACGATGTAGGGCATCGGCTCGAGGTCGAGGTTCTCCGTCTCGTAGATCGCTTCACCGGTCTGGCGGTCGAAGCCGGTCTGCACGGTGCGCGAGATTCTTTCGCCTTTTTTCTCGGCCTGCTGCACGCGCGCGTTGAAACCGTCGATGTTGCGGACGCCGACCTTCGACATTTTGCGGTAGCGGTCCTCCATCTCTCGCACGGTCCATTTCAGCGCCACCACCGCCTTCTTCGGATCGGTGACCACCGGCGTCAGAAGATGCGGGATGCCGTCATAGACCGAGAGTTCCAGCATTTTCGGATCGATCATGATCAGCCGGCAGTCCTGCGGCGTCAGCCGATAGAGCAGCGACAGGATCATGGTGTTGATGGCGACGGACTTGCCCGAGCCGGTGGTGCCGGCGACCAGCACGTGCGGCATCTTGGCGATGTCGACGATGACCGCCTCGCCATTGATGGTCTTGCCCAGCGCCAGCGCCAGCTTGGCCTTGGTGGTCTCGAAATCGCGGCTGGCCATGATCTCGCGCAAATAGACGGTCTCGCGCCTGGCGTTCGGCAATTCGATGCCGATGGCGTTGCGGCCAGGCACCACGGCGACACGGCAGGCGATGGCGCTCATCGAGCGGGCGATGTCGTCGGACAGGCCGATCACCCGCGACGATTTGATGCCGGGCGCGGGTTCCAGCTCGTAAAGCGTGACGACCGGACCCGGGCGCACATGGATGATTTCGCCCTTGACGCCGAAATCCTCCAGCACGCCCTCGAGCAGGCGGGCGTTCTGCTCCAGCGCGTCCTTCGACAGGCTGGCGTCGCGCACCACGTTCTTCGGTTCCGACAGGAAATGCAGTGACGGCATCTCGAATTTTTCCGAGCCGATCAGCGAGGTCTGCGCCTCGCGCTGGACCCGGGCGCCGGGTGCCGGCCGCGGCGCCGGCGCCTCGACGCGTGTCGCCGCATCGGAACGGAAGTTCTGCACCTTCGCCGTCGGCGCGGCGCGGCGTTGGCCGGCCGGCTCGGGCGCGAAATCCATGTCGTCGTCATTGTCGTCGTTATCGAAGACATCGGCATCGTCGGGGTCGATCGAGGCACTGCGGTCGTTGACCATGGCGGCGAAGAATTCCGGCTCGACGCGGGCGCGCCCGCCCGGGCTCATCCGCGCCTCGGCGAACTCGGCCGATTCGACCCGTTCTGCCGCCCGCCGCCAGGCGCTGGCCCGCGGCTCCATCTCCGGCTCGAAATCGTCGCGCTCGCGCCGGCGCGCGGCGCGGCGACGCAGATAGGCCCGCAGCGACAGCCACCAATGGGTGATGGCGCCAAGCGCCAATATGCCTTCGTCGCCCTCGTCCTCTTCATTGTCGAAAAGCAGGTCGTCCTGCGGATCGGCAGCAGTGTGCTGATCAAGCACGGCAAAGCCGTTCTTGCGTGAAATCAGCGCCGAACCATACAGAAACAGCCCCAGCGCCGGTGCTGCAAGGAGCACGGCAAGCACGCTGGCGACGAGGCCGGTCGGATAGCCGCCGATGACCAGGCCGGGAATGTTGAGCACCATGTCGCCAAAGACGCCGCCGAGGCCGGTCGGCAGCGGCCAGGTCTTGGGCGGCACCACGCAACCGGCAATTGCCGCGCCAAGCAGCGAAAACCCGAACCAGGCCAGCGCCCGTTTCGGCAGCCGGTCGACGCCGCGCGCGGTAAACAGCAGAAATCCCCAGATCACCGCCGGCACCAGCGCCGCAACGGCGGCGAGTCCGAAGAACTGCATGGCAATGTCGGAAAAGACGGCGCCGGCATAACCCATTGCATTGGTGACGATATTATCGGTGGCGTGCGAGAAGCTCGGATCGGCGACGTTCCAGGTGGCAAGGGCGGCGACGCCGAAGCCAACCAGAGCAAACAGCCCGGCACCGACCAGCCGCCCGACCTGGCGCCTCGCGAACGCCCGGATGCCGTGCCCCGTATCGGCCAGCGCAAACGGTGCTGAAGCCCCTGAACGCATGCTCTTCCTCGTCTGTCGTTGCCCGGCCGGGCGCGGACGCGCAACACGGCAGATTCGGCTGTCAGACTAGCGGCGGGAAGGTTAAGGGCGCATTAACCATGGGCAGCCTGCGTCTGCGGAACGGGCGCAGGATGTCATGCCTGACTTCCTGTTCAAACGCGGCGGTGATCCTGCGACAGGCATTGGCAACCACGCTGACTCGGCGAAAATGGCGGGCACGCTGGAGCCGCTGCGGCAGATGTTTCACGCCGCCGACGGATCGAGCACCTTGATCAAGCGATCGTGATCGAGCCGTCACGGCCATCCGCGCACAAAAAGAGGCCCGGAAGATTTCCGGGCCTCAAGGCGTGAGCCCTTGCGGGAGCATCACGACGGGATGGGACGTCGCGAGGCGGCCGAGGCCGCCCCGGACGAGCTTACGGGTGATAGGCCACTTCGCCGTGCGAGGTGAGATCGAGCCCCTCGCGCTCTGCATCGGCTGTCGGACGCAGGCCGACGATCAGGTCGACGATCTTGTAGAGGATCGCGCTGCCGATACCCGACCAGAGGATTGTCACCAGCACACCCTTGAACTGCGACATCAGCTGGGTGGCCGTGCCGGCGTAGCCGGCGGCGAAGTCGGCTGTCGAGTAATCGACGATGCCGGCGCCGCCGAGAGCGGGATTGACCAGGATACCGGTGCCGAGCGCGCCGATGATGCCGCCGATGCAGTGGATGCCGAAAACATCGAGGCTGTCGTCGTAGCCGAACTTGTTCTTCACCACCGAGACGAAGAAGTAGCAGACGCAAGTGGCGACGAGACCGAGCACGATGGCGCCCATCGGTCCGGCAAAGCCGGCGGCAGGTGTCACGGCGACGAGGCCGGTGACAGCACCCGAAACGGCGCCAAGCATGGATGCTTTGCCGCGCAGCAGCGTTTCAAGCACGATCCAGGTCACTGCCGCCGCCGCCGTGGCGACAAACGTATTGACCATGGCCAGCACGGCATAGGCGTTCGCTTCCAGGTTCGAACCGGCATTGAAGCCGAACCAGCCGACCCACAGCAGCGAGGCGCCGACCATGGTCAGCGTCATCGAGTGCGGCGCCATGACGTCCTTCTGGTAGCCGATACGCTTGCCGATCATCAGCGCGCCGACAAGGCCGGCAATGCCTGCATTGATGTGAACGACGGTGCCGCCGGCGAAGTCGATGGCGCCGAAGCCGAAGATGAGACCCGACGGATCGCTATAAGCGCTCGGGCCGCCCCAGAACCACACCATGTGCGCGATCGGGAAATATACGAAGGTGACCCAGAGGATGGTGAAAAGGATCACGGCGGAGAACTTGATGCGTTCGGCGAAAGCGCCGACGATCAGGGCAGGCGTGATGCAGGCGAAGGTCATCTGGAAGAGAACGAACACCAGTTCGGGAATGGCCACGCCCTTGGTGAAGGTTTCGGACACCGTCGTCACGTCGACGCCGGCCAGAAACATCTTGGAAAGGCCACCGACGAAGGCGTTGCCGGGGGTGAAGGCCAGGCTGTAGCCGTAGAAAACCCAGACGATCATGACCACGCTGGTGATGGTGAAGACCTGCATCAGCACCGACAGCATATTCTTGGCGCGAACCAGGCCACCGTAGAAAAGGGCAAGGCCGGGAATGGTCATCAGCAGCACCAGAATAGTGGAGATCATCATCCACGTCGTGTCGCCCTTGTCGACGGTGAATGCCGGCGCCGCTGCCGGTGCTGCCGGAGCCGCTTCCTGAGCGAACGCAGCAACCGTGCCCAGTGCAGCGAGAGCGAGCGAACCCAAAACGGCCGCGCGTCCCGTTATCTTCAAGGTGGAAGGAATATTCATTGAACTCTCCATTGGAATACGTGTCCGCGGCTCAAAGCGCGTCGGTGTCTGTTTCGCCGGTGCGAATGCGCACCGCCTGGTCGATGCCGAAGACGAAGATCTTGCCGTCGCCGATCTGACCGGTCTTGGCCGCCGCGGTGATGGCTTCGACGGCCTTGTCGACCATGTCGACGGCGACCGCGACTTCGATCTTGATCTTCGGCAGGAAGCTGACCGCGTATTCCGCCCCGCGATAGATTTCCGTGTGCCCCTTCTGACGTCCGTAGCCTTTTACTTCGGTGACGGTCAGGCCTTGGATGCCGACTGCGGTGAGCGCCTCGCGCACCTCGTCGAGCTTGAACGGCTTTATGATTGCCATCACGATCTTCATAAGGTTTCACCCTTTGCTGTTGCGGGTCCCCGCGTTTGCACGACTTCGCCGATCCCCATGAGAGCCGGAGAGTGCCCGCTAGGATTCAAGCTCCGTGCCAATTGCCGAAGCAGGGTGTTAAGTTGTTGTTAAACAACGAAATCGGGAAGGTTTGTCGGCTGCCTGTTCACAGTCGCGTCAATGCAAATGATTAAAAAATAGGCAAAATTCGAAAAATGCCTACTCGGCAGGCGGCCGCTTCAGCCGGATGAGTCCTTCTTGGGCAACCGAGGCGATCAACGTGCCGTCGCGGGCAAACAGCGAGCCGCGGGTAAAGCCACGCGATCCTTGCGTCGACGGGCTGTCCTGCGTGTACAGCATCCAGTCGTCGAGCGGGTGGCTGCGATGGAACCACATGGCGTGGTCGAGGCTCGCTGCCTGGATGTCGCGATCGAAAATGGCGCGGCCGTGGGCAAAAGTCGAGGTGTCGAGCAACGTCATATCGGAGAGGTAAGCGAGCACGGCCGCCTGCGTGGCGCGGTCGGCCGGCACCGGGCCGGTGGTGCGGATCCAGATGTTCTGCTTCGGCTCGAGCTTTTCCCGGCTGGTGTAATGCTTCAGCATCACCGGCTTCATCTCGATCGGCCGGTCGCGCTCCCAATAGCGCTTGATGCCGTCGGGCACGGCTTCGCCGAACTTGCCCAGCAATTCGCGCTGCGACAGCAATGTGTCGGGCGCCGGCACGTCCTGCGGCATCGGCACCTGATGTTCCAGGCCGACCTCATCCTGCTGGAATGAGGCTTCCAGCGAAAAGATCGCCTGGCCGTGCTGGATCGCGACGACGCGGCGCGTGGTGAAGGAGCCGCCGTCACGGATGCGGTCGACCTCGTAGATGATCGGCACCTTGGTGTCGCCCGGTCGCATGAAATAGCCATGCAGCGAGTGCACATGGCGCTCGGCCTCGACCGTTCGCTGCGCGGCGACAAGCGCCTGGGCGATGGTCTGGCCGCCGAAGATGCGCTGCCAGTCGAGCTTGGGGCTGCGACCGCGATACAGGTTGTGTTCCAGCTGCTCGAGGTCGAGAATGCCGAGAAGCTCGTCCATGGCTGCCGTCATCTTGACCTCGCCGCAAAATTACCATGGCGGTTTCCGACAGGAACAGCGGGCAGTCAAGGGCGGAATGCCCGGCGACAGTCAGCTGCGAAAGGAATTGCCATGGTCGACAGCAAGAATTCGCTCGACGTTCTGGTCGCCGGCGCCGGCTATATCGGCCTGGCCGCCGCCGTGTCTCTGAAGCAGGCGCGGCCGAGCCTCGCCGTTGCCGTCGTCGACGCAGCACCCGCCGGCGTCTGGCAGAAGGACGGCCGCGCCTCGGCGATTGCAGCCGCCGCGTGCCGCATGCTCGACCAGCTCGGCGTCTGGAACGAGATAGCGCCGGAGGCGCAGGCGATCACCGAAATGACCGTCACCGATTCGCGCACAACGGATCCGGTCCGTCCGGTGTTCCTCACCTTCGACGGCGAGGTCGCGCCCGGCGAACCCTTTGCGCATATGGTCGCCAACAAGGATTTGAACGGCGCCTTGCGCCGGCGCGCCGAACAGCTCGGCATCGGCATCATCGAGGGCGTCGCCGTCCGCGCCTTCGATACCAACGGCGCCGGCATCACCGTGCATCTTGCCGATGGCGCGACGCTTAAGGCGCGGCTGCTGGTCGCCGCCGACGGCGTCAACTCGAAGCTGCGCGACATGGCCGGCATCAAAACGGTGAAATGGGAGTATGGCCAGTCCGGCATCGTCTGCACGGTGGCGCATGAGCGGCCGCACAACGGCCGCGCCGAAGAGCATTTTCTTCCGGCCGGCCCCTTTGCCACGCTGCCACTCAAGCCGGGCAAGGACGGCACCAACCGTTCGTCGATCGTCTGGGTCGAACGGTCGCAGGATGCCGAAAAGCTGGTCGCAGGCGACACCCTGATCCTGGAGTATGAGCTCGAGCACCGCTTTGGCCTCAAGCTCGGCGAAATCCATATCGCCGACAAGCCCCGCGCCTGGCCGCTCGGGCTGACCATTGCGCGCGCCTTCGTCGCGCCGCGCATCGCCTTGGCCGGCGACGCCGCCCACGGCATCCACCCGATCGCCGGCCAGGGCCTCAATCTGGGCTTCAAGGACGTGGCGGCACTTGCTGAGGTGGTGGTCGAGGCCGACCGGCTCGGCCAGGACATCGGCGCGCTCGACGTGCTTGAGCGCTACCAGCAATGGCGGCGCTTCGACACGGTGCAGATGGGCATCACCACCGATGTGCTGAACCGGCTGTTTTCCAACGATTTCGGCCCGCTGCGTACGTTGCGCGACGTCGGTCTTGGCCTTGTCGAACGCATGCCGCGGCTGAAGGGGTTCTTCATCCGCCAGGCGTCAGGTCTGTCCGGCGACACGCCGAAGCTGTTGAAGGGCGAGGCGATCTGATCCATCTCACAGACATGCCAGGATGTGTTGAGATTCAGGTCAGGCCGAGCCGGAGTCGAAGACGGGGCGCGAAGCGACCAACAGTGGCTTCCGAGAACCGGAGCGGAGCGTGCGTTTGGGTACGTGAGAATAGGAAGCGCAGGAAGCCACCCTTTGCAGGCCGGCATCACCTGAATATCAGCACACCCTAATTGACCTCGAAACCGAGCTTCTGGCGCAGCCGGAGCATGCGCTGGTCGGAAATCTGCTGGCTTTGCCCGCCGACTTCCGTGACACGGCTGACCATCTGTAGCAGATCGTTCCTTTCAGCCGCGTCGAGGCGTTCGCGCAGGAACGGTGCCAGCTTGTCGATGACGACCGTGGCATCGTCGATTTGCGAGGCCGCCCATTTGGCGTAGATCACCGCTTCATCGGTCTGCTTTTTGTCGGCAATCTCCGAGATCACCGATCGAATGGCAGCTTCGCGTTGCGGCAGCACCGGACCATGCTCGGAAACAATGGCGGTGATCAGCGTCGCCGCCGCCACGACCGGATCGTCGATCGCCGTCAACGGCGAGAGCGCCGCCTGCTTGCGCAGTTTCTTGCGGCGGACATTGCCCTGGACGCGGCCAACGACGTCGGCAACCTCACGCGCCGCGTCGTTCATGGTCTTCAGCCGGTACCACCAGAACGCCGCTGCCCCCAGCAGGCCGATTGCAGCAATCAATATATGCATGCCCAAGATCCCCAATCTCAGGCGACGATAAGAGAAGTGTCGTTTCGCTTCAACACGCAAAAGTTGCGCCAATTGAAGAAAACGAAAGCCTGCGCCAGTCGCCGGCCGCCGACATCTCTACGACCCCGGCACATTGTAGATCGCCCGCACCTCGATCGTGCCGATTTCTGCCAGCGGAATGCCGCCGGCGATCTCCAGCGCCTCGTCGACGTCCCCGGCCTCGATCATGACGAAACCGAGCAACTGCTCCTTGGTCTCGGCGAAGGGGCCGTCCGTGACCAGCCGCTTGCCTTTGCGCCGGCGCACGGTTTTCGACGTCTGCACCGATTGCAGCGCCTGCGCGATGATCAGCCGGCCGCTTTGTGCCACCGACCTGTCATAGGCCAGCGAATCGGCGTCGAGCTTGGCCAGCCTCGCAGGCGTCATTGCGTAGAGATCTTTTTCTTCGCCGTAGACCAGGCAAACGTATTTCATCTTTACCTCCATTCCTGGGTTGAAGCGGCAGCCGAGGCTAGGGAAATCTCGGCCGGGCCTTTGCCCGCTGTATGATCGAGCCCCGCTGCATAATCCAGAAAGGACACCGCAATCCCGATAATGGCAATCGCCGCAAGCAGCCGGCCGAAGCCGGAAGGCGGCACGCGCGACCAGTCGGCTTGTTGTTCACCGGCCCTGTGGCTGGTGTTTGTCCAGTGAGCAGAAAACAGATTGTTCATGTGGTCCTCCATCCGGCCACCAATTCCATGGCCGCCCGCAGGACGGTCGGGGCAGATGGAAGTCGACATTTTTGCACGCATATTTTTTTCGCGATTTTTTCCCGAGCGATTTTTTGCTTGACCATGATGTGTCACGCTGCCGCCGATACGAAAGCGCGGGTGGCCTTCGCTCCAGCGCGCGCTATAGTCGACTGGATGCCGATCACGGGCTCAATCACGACAATCAAGGAGGAATTGATGGACCGCACCGCCAACGCCGTTTGGAAAGGCAGTTTCAAGGAAGGCAAAGGCACGCTCGAAACCCAGAGCGGGACGCTGAAAGGTACGCCCTATTCTGCCAAGATGCGTTTCGAGGACGAGAGCGGCAAATCCGGCACCAACCCGGAAGAGCTGATCGCCGCCGCCCATGCCGGCTGCTACGCCATGCAGCTTTCGCATTTCCTCGCCGAGAACGGCACTCCGGCTGCCGAGCTCGACGCCAAGGCCGTGGTAACGCTGGTCCCCGGCACCGGCATCACCGGCAGCGCGATCACGCTGGTCGGCAAGGTGCCGGGCATCGATGCCGCCAAGTTCAAGGAACTGGCCGAAAAGGCCAAGGCCGAATGCCCAGTCTCGAAAGCGCTCGGCGCCATCAAAGTATCGCTCGACGCCAGGCTCGGGTGAGTCTGCATCGAACAGCCGGTCGATGATTGGCGACAGCATAGCGGCCATCCAATCTCCCTTGCGGGGGGCTGGCAGGATAGAGGGAAGATCGCGGCTTTATTCCAGCTTGGGTTGCTCGCCCCACGACAGTGGGAGAGGTGTCTCGGCGAAGCCGAGACGGAGAGGGGAACCGCGCTCTATGAAGCCCCCTCTCCGGCCGTTTCGCGGCCACCCCGCTTCGCGGTGGGCGAGGAACCCAGTCTTGAGAGGTCGGGGGCCTCGCCCCACGGGCTCCCATCATGCCCGGGCGTGACCCAATGTCAGTTCTTTAAGGCCGCAGCGCGCACGTCCGACGGCGTCGCGTCATAGCGCCGCCGGAACGCCCGGTTGAAATAGGAAAGGTCGTTGAAGCCGACCTCGAAGGCGATTGCAGTGATGCTGCGGCCGGCATGAGAAGGATCGCCTAGCATGCGATGCGCGCGCACTAACCGCTGGCGCAGCATGAAGTCCGACAGCGACGTGCCTTCGCTCTCGAACAGCTTTCGCACATAGCGGGCGCAGAGATGGTGGCGGGCGGCGATGTCTTCGGCGGACAGCTCGCCGTGCCCGCCATGGGCGACGATATCGGCCTTGATGGCGCGCAGTCGCGCCACCCGCACGCCGCGGCCACGCGCAATTTCGGCGGCATCCCTGGTCGCCCCCATGGCAAGCGCGGCAAGGTCGAAAATGTGAGTCGCGGCCAGCTGCCAGGTTTCCGGCGTCAGCGCATCGTCTGCATCCTGGATCGACTGGACATAGTCGAGCAGCAGCCGCATCGCCCCGCTCGTGGTCGGCAACGGCTGCATAAGCACCGAAGCCGGATCGCCGATCAGCGGCGAAAGCTGCCTCAGCGAGAAGCTCATATTGACGAAGCGCATGCCGCCGGGCTGGATGAGGTTGAGGCCGACCTCTTCGCCGCTCATCATCAGCGCCCGGCCGTTGCCGATCGGTTCCTCGCGGCCGCGATGCTTCATGACGCTCGCGCCATCGAGCGCCGCCAACAGGATGAGGTCGTCGCTGTCGATCAGCGGCATCGAGTGATGCGCCCGGAATTCCGAGGAAGTGCCGGTGGCAATGCCGAGGCCGGGCAGCGCACGCACTTTCATGTCGACACGCGTCGGTGCGAGCGGATCGAGCTCGACCTTGAGGACCGTGCGGCCGTAGACCTCGCGCATCACCTCGACGCGATCTTGCTCCGGAAACGCGTCCGTCATCAGCCTGAACGAGGTCGTCGCATTCATCGGCATCCCCCAGCCCGAGAGCGCGCTGATATGCGCCGAGCCCCCTGAAACGTCAATACAGGGCCGTTTAGGCCGTTTTTAGGGCCGTCTCGTCCAAGCCGGCTTGTCTCATCGGACGTAGTTTGCAGCCCGTTTCCAAAACCGGAAATCCATCGGCAATGACCACCACAAGGGGGTTCGATGTATCACCTGCAACTGCTCAGGGACGCTGTCGGCGCTCGCCTCGGCGGGCTTCAATCCGCGCGTCTATCTCCTGTCGCTTGCGCTCGGAAAAACCGCCACCGATCATCGCGACCTGAAGCTGCCGCCGCGCATCAGGGAGCGTCAGCCATGAGCCTGCGATATGCTTTTTTGGCGGCGCCGATGCTGTGCCTTGGCCTTTCCGGCTGCGTCGGCCTCAATCCGATTTCCGCGGCTGTCGGCCTCGGCGGCATGGCGGCGGCAAACTCCATCGGCATGGCGCAATCGGGTGTCATCAGCCCGCAGGAGCAGGCGAAATATGCCGGCATGTCCTGTGCCGAGTTGCGGCAACAGGCCGCCGGCTACGAGGAGGCCAGGAACCATGGGCCTTCGCCGAAGAAATATGGCGGCATGGCACCCCCCGGCAAGATGGCGATCGTCAACAATGTCATAGCCACGCGGCTTGCCCATCTGCACAAGCTTATCGCGAACAAGGGATGCTGACCGGCTCCTCACCCGCGCGCCTGGCGGTTTTTGTCAGTTGTGTGCGTCAAGTTCTGCAAAAATGGCGTGGCAGTAGCTGTGACGTCGGCGTGTCCGCCGCGCAGCCCCCGTGTTTAGC
>NZ_JAMYQV010000039.1:0-33956 GCF_040321065.1 Mesorhizobium sp. M0563 | reverse complement strand
CCCCCCCCCCCCCCCCCCCCCCCCCCCCCCCCCCCCCCCCCCCCCCCCCCCCCCCCCCCCCCCCCCCCCCCCCCCCCCCCCCCCCGGGCCCGTAGCAATTACTTGGAAGTCGGGTGGGTCAGGCCTGTTCGTCGGGCCGAACCAGATCCGTGTGGCTGACTCCGAGGGCCAATGCCAGTTCATAGATCGTGATGATCGTCGGATTTCTTCGGCCTTTCTCCAAGCCGCTGATGTACTGCTGGCTGAACCCGGAAATCTCGGCAAGCTGCTCCTGCGTCAGACGCTTCCTTACCTGATCCTCTGCACATTACGTCCGACCAACCTGCGCATATCCATGCACGACAGCCAGCGGATTAGGCAGCTTGAGTTTATCAACTATATATGTAATCCACATCGAGCATCTAAATCCGATGGACCGCACGAGTCATGTGATTTGCAAAGGTCCCCTGCCTGTTTTGGCTTTGCACTTCATTACGGTCGGGCTGTCTGTTTGCAGTCTGTTGAGACTGTCTCCATGGAGGAGCTCAGGCTCACGGTAGATTACGGTCTTTGGTGTGTGAGAGCGTCACCTCTACAATTCTTGCAGCAGCCCTACGTCACCGTCTCGGACGCGAAGGCGGTACTGCGTTTTTCGAGATTGGCGTCGCATTTCGGCATCGGCTCGCACAGCCTCCCATGCAAGTTACCTTAAAAGCGAAGCCCTGTACGTAGGGACAACCAACGCAACTTCCTTGATCTTCTGTGAACCGTTCCTGGTGATCCGAAGAATGTTCTTGCTGTATTTGCAAAAGGAAGACGCGTCACCGTATGTCTGGAATTGTAATTCCGACTTTTTTGAGCGTGGCGGAAGTCCGAATATTGCCACCAGATGTTTTCGCATAGCGCGTCCCATGGACCGAGACGCTTTAGCAGGCTCGGCATCTCCTGGTCCGCCGGCATGGGAAGAACATCGTCCCGCCTCCAAGGAAATATGGCGGTTTCCCTTTTTCGCCCAAGCGTGAGTGGGAGAGGAAAGCTGCGCTCGGCGAGCCGCTCTTAGTCATCGCTCCACACTTTCGAGACGGCAGCCTGGTCGCTGGACGATCTTTCCCCAATCCACGACGAATTCTATGGAAACGCCAGGCGCGTGGAGATCCCCAAGGCTGGCTGGGGCGTGCGACCTCTGGGCTACCGACGGTCGCGGACCGTATCACGCAAATGGTGGTCTGACCAACCGCAGCTTCCCGCACCGCAGCCGGCCCATGCCAGGTTCCCTCGTTCCGTGCCGAAGCCTGTGCAGAGCTCATGCCGCCTATGCCACCGGCTGCCGCGTGGATCGTAAGCAGGTGTCGTCCACACTCCTCCGGGCGTTATTACCCGAGTCCGTTTCGACAGCGTCTGAACCCGTTTCGATGCGTCATCAGCGGCTCGCTTGCGCTCATCTTCTCAACCTGACAGCGTCGGGCGCCGCCTTCTCCCCATCGTTCACCACCACGCCTCTTGAGCGCAGCAGCATGGTTTGGAGCGTGCCCCTGCAGGCCGGCTCCGGGAGACCTCGTCTCCCATCTTCGACACAGTTGCGCTGGCAAATACACGCCAGCTTCGAGGCACACGGTCATAGGGGTTCTGAAGCCAGCGCTCGCACAGCGCCTCGTCGGACAGGTTGTGCATCGACTTGAGAATGGGCCAGGCCCACTATCAACCGGGTTGGCAGCGGCTGCCGGCCGGGATCGTCGTCATAGACCGCGCCAAGCCGTTGTTCGAGGAAACGCCAGTCGATCGAACGGGCCAGTTTCACCAGCGCATGATCCATGTTGAGGATCTGGTCGAGCCGGGATCGCAACAGGTCGGTCTTTCGCGCCGTTCCTTCGGCCGCATCGCTCGCTCCCTCGCAGCTTCGTCACAACAGTCGAATGCCGCGTACAGGTACGCTTCAATTTGCCGAAAATCGCCGCTCAAGCCACGATTTTCGGCAAAGTAAAATGCAAACTCGAGCAGAATCATGAATTGTATCAAAGTCTTCCGAGCTCTTCACGGACGACTGATCAGCCCGACCAATGCCGGAGAGCACGGCTGACCAATGTCGTCAGCTACACCACTCGTGGGCACAACCGTTGATGCGGCCAGCAGGTTGCCTGATGAACCCGTACCGGCGCGCAGTGACTGAGCGATGCGCCGGCCTTTGTGCAACTGTCGCCGCTGTAAAAATTGCCGCAATCGCAACGGCTGTTGACCGCACGTGGGCACTGCAGCGCGCACACAGCAAAACCGGGCCGCGACGCCGGTTGCGGGGACTATGGTGGGACGCCGGTGGATGCGCTCGTGCCTGAATCCTTACAGGCGATGCAAAACTGCTACGCTCATAGGATCAACGCCGTGCCTGTCCTGACGACAGGTCCCTCTGCCCGGTGCAAGCAGAAAGCCGCGACAACTCAGAGGAAGCTGGGGCCTGAGCCGTTGATGGGGACTAGCAATAATGTGTTTCACACGCGTCGCCCGCTCCCTACCAAGGCATTACGCGTTATGCGCGCTTCGAACTCACCGTGAGAGGTTTGCGTGACAACGAGCCCGAAATATTCATCAAGGAGCGCGAGCACGCGCTGCGTGTGGCTCCGGAGCTGCTCTAGCCCGTACATCTTCACGACGTATTCGGCTAACAGTTGGAGAGCGCTCTCTTCGTCTCCTCCGTGGAAGACGAACGGGTCTTTGATTCGCTGCACAGTTACCTCATCGAACGGCGCAGCAGCGAACAGATCGAGCACCTCGCCTGCGGTAAAATGAGGATAGTCATGTGGGGTCACGGAATGAGTTGACACCACGTCAGCGAACCAGCGGGCAGTGGGTGAGCCCTCTTCAAAGTCATGAAGAACAAACATGCCACCGGGCCGGAGAATTCGCCCAGCCGCCCGAGCGGCGGTAGCGCGCTGAGCGCGCGGAATGTGGTGCGTGCCGTAAGCCATCAGCACACCATCCACCGATCCGTCTTTAATCCAGAACGGATCGGTCGCGCCCTGCCAGACCACAAACAGGCCATCTCGGATACAACGGTCCACCATGAATTGGGAAACGTCAGAGTTGATGAAACTCGGGCAGCGCCCCTCACCCAATAGCCGGTGCGCTACCTTATTCACGTATCCGTCACCGGCGAGCAGATCGCAGATGATCATTGATGAACAAAGTCCGTCGCGACCATTGGGGTGCATCTTGCCCAGAAGATCCATCACGCCCTCCGATCGTGCCAGCAGGGACACTTGGATGCTATCGAGGTATTCCGAACCACGCCCTTCCGAGGTGAACTCATTGCGCGACAGGTCGGCAAGGCAGTCGAATGATTCTCTAGCTATTCGGGGCTCGATGGCCTTGAAGGCCAACGGATTTATCTCTTTTAAGCGGGCGATGTGCGCCTCTATACCGTCAGGAAACATTGTAGTACTCCTTGGTGAGCAATCGCCGGCGAGCCGAGCGATAGTATCGCGTTATTTCTTCTGATTGGATTTTGTATCCGTAGCGCACCAAGAGACCTGTGATAGAGTTTTCTGGATACCTATCGGCTATCTTCTGATATGGGCCAATCAGGAACCTGCCAACCGCGGCAAGCCGTATTTCATGCACGCCTTTGGATCTCATCCTTCGGGCAAATCTTCCAACCAGCAGGCCGCCTTGAGGTGCGGCCGGGAAAAAATCTTGCCTATCTTTTCGGGACTCTTGTTTTGATGATATCGCATATACACGCGGCCATCGGCTCCAAGGTCGAGGATCTCGATCTTTCCTGTGTGATGGGACATGATGTATTTGAAGGTTTTTTGGATGCCGCTGAGGCGTTGGTTGATGCCGCGAGCAATCTCTATTCCGCGGCGCAGTGAAACCTGAAAATGGGAAGCGCCTTTCACCGGTCTGGCCTGAAAGAGATAATACGGGCGGATACCCATTTGGTGACACTTGGCGAATGTGGCAGCCAAGATCTCAGGATCATCGTTGACTTTCGCGAGAAGCACGGTTTGGTTCAGGAACTGCACGCCCTGAGCGCGCAAGGAGCGAATCTCGTGCTCCGCCTTGACGGAGATTTCGCCGATGTGGTCGAAGTGTGTGACGATCACTGCGGCCTTACCCGCTTCGTCGATCCGTTTGAATAAGGCCGGTAAAGCGGGATCCTCGAACCGTTTGGGCTGATAGGCCAGTGTTTTTGTACCGAATCGAATCGAATCCAGATGTGGGATTGGCAGCAGATGATCAAGCATGTTGTCGAGCTTGGCCGTGCTGAGTACCAGCGGGTCGCCCCCTGTTATCAGCACGTTCGTCATCTCGGGATGGCCGCGAATATATTGTCCAATTTGGGCGAAATCAGCTGCTATTTCATCGGAATCTTTTCCGACAAGGCGTTTGCGAAGGCAATAGCGGCAATATGAGGCGCAACGGTCCGTGACCAGCAACAACCCGGTTTGGGTGTACTTGTGCTGAAACCCGGGAAAGACCGTGTTATCTAGCTCTCCGCTTGTGTCCAGGTTTCCGGGACTTTCGAACTCTTGGAATGAAGGCTCCACGATGTGCTTGAGCTGTTCGTAATAACCGCTGTTGGTGATCTGCTCACGATACGACTTTGTGACATGATAACGCATGATGCTACTGGCTTGGAGTTCCCCCTCGGTGACGACGCGCGGCCCCTCGATAAAATTCATCACCGTTGTGTCGGACCGCGGGGCCGAGTTGGCGGGTGGCGCTTGAGGAGGGCAAACGAGAGGCCCCGCGGCGGTCACCCGCGCCTTTAGCTCTCCATCGCTAAGGCTCTGGTCCTTGGAGGCAACCGCGATCGTTTTCGGATCCCGCTCCGTCTGCGCCCCAAGCAGTTCGTGAACCCAGCGGTCCTGGAGACAGGCCTCTTCCGCTGGGTTCGATTCAACGGCAAATCGACGTTCCTCCGCCAACAGAAGCGGTACCGACCAGACTCTCTGCCCGGGGCCGGCCGCCATCTGGCTCAGCGCCTTCTGCAAATAGCTCACAAACCGCTCCACCGTGCTCCGCTCAAACAGAGACGTCGGATAGATCAGCCTTCCACAGATCGCCTCGCCGACCCCGGAAAGGTTAAGCGCAAGATCATGTAGCGCGACACGATCGCCAACGCCTACATATTCAAGCTCGAGCCCCGGCAGTTCAACCGACTCCCCAGGATTGTTTTGCCATGTAAGTATAACCTCCGGTTTGTGGGGCGCGTCGACGAGTTCCACCGCCTGTTCAAATGGCAGGTCCTGATCATCCTGCGCCCCAAGCGCGGCGGCAGTCGCCCGTTCTAGCAATGTCTCCAGTGTCGGATCTCCGGACAGATCAATCCGCAACGCCAGGGTCCTGACGAAGCAGCCGATTAGCCCCTCGATCTCGGAGCGGGCGCGGTTGGCGCGAGGTGTGCCAATCACCAGTTCGTTCTGACCCGACAGCTGCGCCAGTACCAGCGACCAGCCCGCAAGGAGGGTTACGAACAGTGTCGTCCCATGACGCTTGCTCAGCTCTTTGAGCTGTGCACTCAGCCGCTCGTGCAACACGAACTCGACGTAACTGCCATTGTAGTCCCACTGCGCCGGACGCGGCCGGTCTGTCGGCAGCTCCAGCACCGCTGGCGTGCCGTCCAGCATTCGGAGCCAGTATTCCGACTGCCGCTGCAAGAGTTCCCCTGCCAGCCGTCCTCGCTGCCAAATCGCGTAGTCCGCATACTGCACCGGCAATGGCCTCAGCCGATCAGCGCGGCCTTCCCGGGCCGCGGCGTAGAGCTCGCTAAGCTCGCCGATCAGAATCTCCCGCGACCGACCGTCCGAGACCATGCGGTGCATGATGATCAGCAGCATATGATCGTCCTCCGCCAAGCGCACCAGTCGTGTGTGGATCAGCGGCCCGGCTTCCAGGTCGAACACCGCCTGCCCTTCAAAACGCATCAGCTCCGCGAGGGCCGCCTCGACATCCGCTGCCGCCGTCAGATCGTCTCGTTTCAGCGCCAGGCCGATGTCCGCCGGTCCAATCCTTTGGAACGGCTCGCCGTCCTCCACCCCGAAGGTGGTGCGCAGCACCTCATGACGCGCCACCAACCCGTTTAAGGCGGACTGCAGGGCCGCCTCGTCCAATTCGCCGCGGAGCCGAAGCCCCACATGGATGAGATCGGCCTTACTTCCGCCCTTCCCACGTGACAGGAACCAAAGCTGCTGCTGGGGAAGCGATAGTGGCACCCGTGTCGGACGCGGCAAAGCTTCAATTGGCGGGACCGCACTCAGTGGAGCGTCTGTAGCATTGATTTGGATTGTTCGAGTAAGTTTCATGTAGACCTCCTCGGTCGGAGCATGCGACACCGGTATGGGCGCATCGAGTCCACCGTGGCCGTGCAATCGGCGTGCCACCGAGGAGGTTGTGCGAGCAACAGGGGCAAAACGGTAGTGTTTTGCACCGCAACGGCGGATTGCTTGCGCCTCATTGTGTCGAGTTCCGAACAGTAGTGTCTTTAACCGGATACGGCTCGCAGAGAAGGTCGTGGTCAAGTAGCGCAGCCATTCGGCTTTCGCCCTAGCAGACCGGGCGGGCGAATTTCCCTGCCCCTATGCCGCACCATAAAATGTTGCAGGAAGATGCTGCCGTAGCCTCATCAGAATGCGGGAATGAACATACAATGAGTTCGATTGCCTGATCGGCGTTGACCGGGCCGAAGACCGTCGACTGCGCCTTTTCCTTGCGCCATATCTTCGTTCCCCTTTGCGGGTGTCCGCTCGCAACTCACTATTCGGACTACCCGGCGATCAGGCCGGTATCAGTACCCAAATCGCCATCGATGGCCCATTTACTTGTGCGCAACAACAACGATGCGCGGGCCATAAGGTGTGAACGCCCCGCCATCCTGCCCATAGGCTTCAACAGCATCAAACCCCACGTTTCGCAACATCCGATCGTATTCGGGAAACCCATACTGTCTGAAAGAAAAACGCATTCGTCTAACGCATCCATCGCGGACGACAATCCTCTTCCAGTTTATACGATCCGTCAGTGCGTCGGTCTTCATTATGTCGATTCTTAGATTATCATCGCGCTGCACGATCTCGCAGGTAGGCGACTTGTCGCGCAGCCAAGCGAAGCGATTGAGGTGATCAATTAGCAGACGCCCGCCCTTTCGAAGTGAACAAGCGGCTTCATGAAGAACTCTCTCGTTCTCAGCGTCATCGAAATAGCCAAAACTCGTGAACCACAGAAGAGCCGCGTCAAAACGATCTCGCCAGGGGAGTGAGCGCATATCGCCAGGAACATACTCAACATTCACCCGTCGTTCAGCCGCATCCGCTTCAGCTTTTTTCAGCAAGATAGGCGAGATATCCAGTCCGGTTACTCGCGCTCCTTTTTCCGCCAATCGGTTGGTAATGCGCCCATAACCGCATCCCAGCTCAAGAACTGGGGTGCCTTGTTTTAGTGAAAGAAGCTTCCAAATTGCTCCTGCTTCTCTGTCACTTTCCTCCGGAGATTTTACAACATCGCCAAAATAGAGATAATCTTCGCTGAAGTATGTTTCAAGTTCTTTTGCCGAAAGTGGGCTATTTTCGTCGTTTCTCATGTTCATCTCCTAAGCTAAAGGCTATTTCGCTTAACTGCTGTTTGGCATTAATTGCATACGCCATAGAGATTATGAAGGAAATAATTGTAATTATTTCATTATATTTTTGAACTTTTTGTAACAGTCACTAACTGGCCTGTCGCGGCGCATCAAGCGGATATTCTCCACCGACGAAGCCCCGCATCAAGTTGGCCCGATCCTATCCAAAGGCAACCGTCAAAGAATCATGATCGCCGTGCAGAGCGACGTCCCTTGAGCATCCCAACACTCCGAAATTTGTCGAGACGCCCCGTGCCACCGAAGACGTTGCAACAATGCTTTCAAGTAAAATTCACAGACTCTTTGCGGGCAAAGATCCCTGACAATGGTATCCTTCACCGCAAAGCCCGATAGTAGGCACAGCTACAGAGGCTGATGCCGATCCCGCTCGGAACAGCATGCGACAGAGGGTCAGTAGCAATGGCAAGAAGAGCACTCATCCTGCTTGAAGGGCACAAGAGTATTGGTCTGCTGTACGTGAAAGCGGCCCAGCGTCTTGGTCTGCATCCAATTACGCTGTCGTCTAATCCAGCTCTTTACGACTATCTTGCGGCGGAGGGGTTTGAGGCAGTCCGTGTCGATACAGACAATCTCGATGCGCTGAGCCACGAATGTTCCCGGCTACGTGCGACCTATGACATCGCTGGAATTACTGGCTTTACGGGCCTCGACGAGTCGGTCTATGCGACAGTTGGCAAGCTCTGCCGACATTTCGATCTACCGGGACCGAACCCCGAATCCCTTGAACGATGCTGCGACAAATTCGATCAACGGCAGTTCCTCACGCAGGCTGGCGTTCCAATGCCTGCTTATCGTTTGGCATCGGATGCGACGGAGGTGGAAAGCGCTGCCGCGGAGATCGGCCTGCCGGTGGTTGTTAAGCCAGCCGTAGGCAGCGGTAGCAACGGTGTCCGATTGTGCCGCACCGTCGATGAGTTGGTCGAACATACGACTTATCTGTCGGGCGGGAAGCACATTTTGCGCTCTTCGCCGCGGATACTGGTCGAAGAATTCGCACAAGGCTCGCATTATAGCGCTCATATTATGGGAAATGAGGTCGTTGGGATTACCGACACCGACTTCGGCCCCCCACCGCATTTCGTCGTTCGTGAGAGCATCTTTCCGGCCCCTCTGACTGATGACGAGTATAAACGTATCGCCGACGTTTCGCTAAGCTGTTTGCGAGCTCTTGGCCTTGGCTGGGGGCCAACAAACATTGAATTCCGGTGGACGAAGCGTGGGCCTGTCGTCATTGAAGTCAATCCACGCCTTCCAGGTGGAATCATTCCTCAAGTAACTCAGCTGGCTTATGGTGTCGATCTCATTACCGAGCACATCAAGCTTGTCATCGGCGACGAATGGGATTTGCGCACAAGGCATTCGCAGACTGCGGCCGCGCGGTTCCTGATTCCTGATCGCGATGGCATACTCGATTGGATCGATGGCGACAGTCGCTTGACTGCCATACCCGGTATCGCCGAGGTCAAATTGTATGTTGAACCCCAAACGTCGATTGTAAGGAAAGGCGATTACCGAGATACTATCGGACATGTTATCGCCGTTTCACCCACCCGTGCTGAGACCAAGGCAATACTTCAGCGCGCCGGCGACTTAATCAGGTGGTCCATCATACCATTTCCAACCCTTGGCGAACAGGAACACTCTGCGGCTCCCTCAGCTCCCCGCACCAGCGGAGATTGAGGCGCGTCTCTCCCGGGTTCGCGAGGCGGCAGGCCAGAGCGAGGCCGTCAGCGAGCGGAACCCATACGTCCTCGCCTAGCGTAAGGGGTAGCTGCACCTCGACGATGACCGTCAGAGGACCCAACCGCTCTCTCGTTTAAAATGAAATGTCCTTTCTAATTGTCCCGGCGAAACGAAGCCATTTAAGACGTCGAGCTACTGTCGCTGCCGAAAGGCCAACACGGTCGGAAATTTCGCGCTGATGCATGAGGTGGTCGAACTGTAAGCGCGATTTTCCCTGCACGTTGACGCCGGCGCTTTCGACGGATGGCCTTCGAATTGGGAACGGTATCTGGTCTGATCAGACTGCTGTTGCTTTGGCGAAGTTGAAGGGCAGCAGATCGTAGATATCAGCGTCCTCGTTGCGTTGAGGCAATTCGGTGAGGACGTGGCGCAGCCAGGCTAACGGCTCGACGCCACAAGCGCGGCAGGTCAACATCAGGCTGTAGATGACGGCGCTGGCCCTGGCTCCGTCGACGGTATCGCTGAACAGCCAACTTTTCCGGCCAGTGGCAAAGATTCTGATGTCACGCTCGAGAAGATTGTTGTCGATCGGCATGCTGCCGTCCTCGGTGTAACGAGTCAGATATCCCCATTGGTTCAGGGTGTAGGAGACGGCGTCGCCGAGCTTGCTGTCCGGCAAGACTTTTGGGGCGATGTCGTCGAGCCATGCCTTGAGAGCATGGAGGATCGGGACACTATGTTGCTGGCGGAAGCGGCGAATGCAGTCATCTCGCGTTTCGCCGTCATCGGGGATTTCGTTCCGCGCCTGCCTTTCAACCCGATAGAGCTGTTCGAAGAACCGGAGTGCCTGTTCCGGCGGGCCGCCGCCTTTCTTCCTCGCCTTTAGGGCATCGACGAAGCGCCGCCTGGAATGGGCCATGCAGCCAAGATGCGTTGCTCCTTCCAGCGTGCGCCAGGCGGAATAACCGTCACTCATCACGATGCCGCGGTAATCGCCCAAGAAGGTCTGCGGGTGTATCTGGCCGCGACCCGGCTGATAATCGAGCAGCACGATCGGCTCGTCACTGTCGTGGCCGCTCCGGTATGCCCACATGTACGAGGTGCTGGTGGCCTCTCTGTCCATTTCCTTCAGCACCTGGACCGTGGTCTCGTCGCCATGGATGAGGGGCTGCGATCTGAGCCGCAGCTTCAGCACGTCATAGATGCGGGCGAGATGCTTTTCGCTCGAGCCGATCACCCAGTGACCCAGAGCGCCACGGCTGACAGGAACGCCCGCGCGCTCGAAGGCCTGCGCCAGGCGGTAGAGCGGTGTGCCGTCGACGTATTTGTGAACGAGCGCGAAGGCCAGCGTCGAGGCCGTGGCGATGCTGCCCGGCAAGGGTTGCGCGGGCATCGGCGCGGTCACGACCGGCGTGTTGATGCCGGTACGGTCGCAATGACGGCAAGCATATTTGAACCGCACATTCTGCAGGACCTTCGCCTTCACCTCGATATGAAGTTGCTCGGTAACGGCCTCGCCCATGCGATGCATCTGGTGACGGCAGCAAGGACAAGCCTTCTGATCGTCGGGAAGGTCATACTCGACGCGCTCGCGCGGCAGGTTTTCCGGCAAGGCCTTGCGGCCGCGCTTCTTTCCCGTCGCCCCTTCGCTCGCCGGCAAGCCCGTGTCCGGCAGGACAACGACGCCGCCATCTTCGTTGTCGGCGGCGTCCTCATCCGCGGCCTGTTCGGCTTCATTGAAGAGGCGGTCAATGTGCTTTTCACTGCGCGGCGCAAAACGATGCAGTCGTGCAAGCGCCAGCTCTTCCTCGAGTTTGACGACGCGTTCGGTGAGTTGACGGTTCTCGCCTGCAGCGCAGCAATACGCGCCATCAACGCTTCAACAGTCGGTTCGCCGGGTCGATTCATCAGATTCTTGAATCGAAAGCATGCCGCCGCGTCAACCGCTCAATTCGAGAGCCCTCAACCCGCAACCTGATATTGCCGCACCGGATGGCGGACCATCGCATCGATGTCGATACCGTCGAGGATCCAGTGCAATTGCTCGGTCGTAAGCGTGACCACCGCTGCCTCCCAGCGCGGCCACCGGAACTTGTCCTCGGTCAGCCGCTTCAGGACCAGCACAAAGCCCGACCGATCGAAGAACAGGAGCTTCATCCGGTCGCGACGGCGATTGCAGAACGCAAAAACCGCCGGAGCAAACGGATCGAGCGCCATCGTCTCTTGGACCAGAACCGCAAGGCTGTTGATGCCGGCCCGGAAGTCGATTGGCTCGCGTTGCAGGTAGACTTTCAGGTCAGCGCCCAGTCTGAACATGACCCAGTGCTCCGATGGTCGCCGTCAACGCATCCACATCACCGCATTCCAGCGTCAACTTCACGCCGTTCGGCAGCGACGCGCTCACCTTGGCTGGAGAGGAAAAAGGCGCTGTCCTTTTCGATGCCGACCTACGTGCCCCATCGCAAGTCCCCGGCAAATCCAACGCAGCCATGCTGCTCTGTCGCAGCAAGGCCCGATCGGAAGTGCTTTCAATCTGAACCGGAATGAACGCCGATGGTGGGGGCTGTGGGAGGGACTGGGTCTCCGCCCGCTTCTTTATCCACTTCCGAAGAAGGTTCGCATTGACCCCATGTTCGAGCGCAAGCCTCGATACCGACACGCCAGGCTCAAGACAGGCCGAGACAAGACGGTCCTTCGATGCCGGGTCGTATCGGCGTCGCCCGTCCCGACCGACAAGCCTCACCCGCAGTTTCTGCTCATCTTCTTCCATCACAAGGTGTCCACCTATTTTGGTGGACACCTCATGCATCAGAGCACTCAACAGCAAAAGGTGCGGGGAAATTCGCGCTTACGTCGAACTGCGCCAATTGCAGGATTTTTAGATCGAAAACGTCGAGCTGCGTTTGCCAGGCCTCACAAAGAATCGCATCCAGGTCGAGAGGCGGGAGCATGTCTGTCATCTCTTTGTATCAGCGTCGCAGGAGGATGTCCGGCCGATGGAAGTTCGCGCGCCGCATACTATGCAAGCGGTCTCTACACACGACGACACCTCGACTTGCGCGCTACAGCGACGTCGGCAACCCGATCGTCGGCGCCTGGCCCGGATAGGGACGAAGCGCGCTGTAACGGACCCGCCGCCTTCGCGGCTGTCCAAGCACTTTCACCCGCATCGCGCAAGCGTGGCTGCGGATTCCGACGTGAAGCCGGCCGCCATTCCGATCAAACACCGGCCACCATTCCGGTATGAAGCCGGCCACCATTCCAACCAAAGACCGGCCAGTTTTCGGCACTGAAGATTACCTCCTGGGTAAACTTTGGCATCAATTGCCTCGCGATGAACGGGGACATTTTGATGCCGGCAAAGAGAAGGCTGACCATGAGACAGTTGAGACAAATGCTTCGGCTTGCCGGAAGCGGGACCAGTTCCCGCGAGATTGCGGTCGTGCTGGGAATAGCACGCAGTACGGTGCAGGATAATCTGCGGCGCGCAGCGACAATGGGGTTGAGCTGGCCCCTGCCAGGCGAGCTGACCGATGACGCGCTTGAGAGCAAACTCTTCGCTCGCAATGGCGTCAAACAGGGCACGCGGCGGCGCACAGAGCCGAACTGGGCCCATCTTGCCGTCGAGCTCAAGAAGCCGGGCGTCACGCTCCTCATCTTGTGGGAGGAGTATCGAGGAAGTCATCCCGACGGATTGGCTACAGCCGGTTCTGCGAGCTCTTTCGCAGCTTCGAACAGCGGCTTTCCCCGACGATGCGCCAGGAACACGCCGCCGGCGACAAGGTCTTCGTCGACTATTCCGGCAAGAGGACCCCGATGGTTGATCGAGACACCGGCGAGATCCGTGAGGCGGAGATCTTTGTGGCGGTCTTGGGAGCGTCCAGCTTCACCTATGCCGAAGCAACCTGGACCCAGACACTGCCTGATTGGATTGGTTCACACGTCAGGATGTTTCGTTTTTTTGATGGCGTTCCCCGACTGATCGTCCCCGACAATCTGAAGTCGGGCGTCAGCCGCGCCAGCTTCTACGATCCCGAGATCAATCGCAGCTACGGCATGATGGCATCCCATTATGGCGTCGGCGTTCTTCCGGCACGGCCGCGACGGCCGAAGGACAAATCGAAAGTCGAGAACGGCGTGCGTTTCGCCCAGTCATGCATTCTGGGGCGGCTGCGCAACCAGACCTTCTTCTCGCTGGCCGAGGCCAATGCCGCCATTCGCCAGGCACTCGATCGCATCAATGATCACGTCATGCGTCGGCTGGGCGTCAGTCGCCGGCAACTGTTTGAGAGCGTCGAGCGTGCTGCGCTCGCAAGCCTTCCGAGCAAAGACTACGAATTCGCCGAGTGGCGTTTGGCCCGCGTCTCGACGGATTACCATGTCGAGTTCAAGACCTTCTTTTATTCCGTACCGCACAGCCTCATTCGCCAGCAAGTCGATCTGAGAGCAACGGCACGCACCATCGAGATCTTCCACCGCGGCAAGCGCATTGCCGTCCATCAGCGCCGCTATGGCGGCCCTCGTCATGGGACTGATCCGGATCATATGCCCAGCTCCCACCGGCGATATGCCGAGTGGACGCCGGATCGTTTCCGTCGCTGGGCCGCATCCGTCGGCCCCGAGACGGAAGGCTTGGTTGTCGCAATCCTCGCCAGCCGCCCACATCCTGAACAAGGCTTTCGAACATGCCTGGGTGTCCTGCGCCTGTTTCGCGATGTCACACGCGATCGCGCCGAAGCCGTGTCAGCCCGCGCTGTCGAGATCGGTGGGCTGAACTGCAAGAGCATCGCCTCGCTCATCGCCAATCACAAGGCCGCAAGGCATTCCACCGAACCGACCGCCATCGTCGATCACGCCAATCTGCGTGGCCCTGATTACTTTCATTGAGGAGACACACCAATGCTTATCCATCCGACCATCGACATGCTGCGCGAACTCGGCCTTCATGGCATGGCCACCGCCTTCCAGGAACTCGACGCACAATCCGAAGCACGCGGCCTCGAGCATGGCGAATGGCTTGCCATGCTGCTCGAGCGCGAGGCTACCATGCGCCGCCAGAAGCGTTTCGAAGCCCGCGCCAGAGCTGCAAAGCTTCGCCATGACGCACAGATCGAGAATGCCGACTTTCGTGCCGCACGCGGGCTTGACCGCAATCTGTTCATGGCGCTCGCCGGCTGCGACTGGATTCGCAAGCATCACAGTCTTCTCATCACCGGGCCGGCGGGCGTCGGCAAGAGCTGGCTGGCCTGTGCGCTAGGCCACAAAGCTTGCCGAGAGGATTTCTCCGTCGCCTATCACCGCGTTCCCCGGCTGTTTGCAACACTTGCCCTCGCGAGAGGCGACGGACGTTATGGCCGGATCCTCAAGCAACTCGCCAAAACCGACCTTCTCATTCTCGATGACTGGGGACCGGAAAAACTCAATGATGACCAGCGGCGTGATGTGCTTGAGATCATTGAAGACCGCTACGAACGCCGATCGACAATCGTCACCAGTCAGCTGCCACTGGATCACTGGTACGAGATCATTGCAAACCCAACTCTGGCCGATGCCATCCTCGACCGCCTCGTTCACAACGCCTATCGCATCGATCTCACCGGTGAAAGCATGCGAAAACAGCGCTCGCCAAGAGCGACCGAAACAGCGCAAGCTTGACCTGAAACGAAACCCAATCCAAACATCAACGAGACCCAGGATCAGTCCGAAAAATGGCCGGCTTCAAATCGGAACACCGGCCGGAATGAAATCGGAATGACTGGCCGGCTTCAAATCGGAATCGATGGCCGGCTTCGTCGGAATACGCACGTGGCTGCGTGCGATGTTGCTGATCCGGCCATGATGTGCGGCGCCGAGGCCGACTAATATAATGCATACGCGAATTGAGATCTCACAGACCTTGACCCGCATCACTCAAGGCTGGCCAGCATCCGAGATCAAAGCGCTCATGCCTGGAGCCTCAAGCCTGGCGACATGGGCTGACCGCTTACACTCAAAGGCTGGCCTTGGCCAATCTTAGTGCCGCGGCCGGGCCTGGATGATCGCGACGGCGCAGCAGGATACGCGACCTCTCTCCTCACGCCAGTCAGCGGCGTCGTTCAATCCCGATACAATCAGCTCGGGTTACGCTCTGGTCCGCAACCCCTGTCCGGTTCCCCAGAACCCCGTCAGACTTTGGCCACATACTCCACTCCTTCAAGTGGATCGATATCTATCAATGAGTTCTTTCACCCTCGCTTTGCAGTGCACCTCAGCGTGCGCCCAGCGTTCCGATATCTCGGCGCATTTCAGCTGCATGTCCCGAAAAAGCGCTTTTGCTACGGAAAGCTGGTCGTCGGTTGATCTTTTTCCGGGTCCTCCTCCGAACTGTAGAGCGTCCCTGCATTCTTCAAGACTCGCCGGCAACACATCAGCGAGTTGGCTGGCAAGCTCGCTTCGGCGCTGCGCGACGCAGCTATCCTGAGACAGGCGCTGGGCGATCTCCCCAATTTGTGTGTGGGCCGTCCTGAAAGGGATGCCTCGCGACGCCATCCGTTCGGCGGCGACGGCCGTCATTGATGACCCGTCTTCCAGATATTCGCGCATAGACTTCACGTTGAACGACATGTATTTCACGATAAGCGATGTGAGGATGATGGCCCTCTTCAGGGCATCTTCTGCGAGTCCCAATGAAGAGCAGCCGTAGTTGCTCGTTTCGATCGAGTTGCTGAATGGCGATTTGCAGGTGGCTGTTGCCGCGGAAACGTAGGCTCCAACCACGGTGCTAGCCGATCCCTTGATGTGTTCAAGCAGAAACGGGTTCTTCTTTTGCGGCAGCATGGAAGACCCGCCGGCAAGATAGTGAGGAACATCGATGAGAGCAAACTCCCGTGTCGTCCAAACCTGCAGGTCCTGGGCCACACGGCTGAGCAAGATTGAAACGCCAGCAAAGATTGAAAGCCCTTGCAGATAATGATCGCGGCTTGCGACAGCATCGAGTGAGTTGAATGACGGTAGTTCGAATCCCAGAAGATTTGCAGTCTTCAAGGGATCTATAGGCATGCTGGTGCCTCCGCCGGCACCAGCTCCCATAGGACAGTTACTGATGTCGTCCAGCAGGCAATGGAGGCGCTGGCGCTCGCGTCCCAGAGCGAAGAAGACGCCAAGCAGGTAGTGCCCTGGCGACCCAGGGAGTGCGATCTGGTATTGACTGTACAACGGGGCCACAAGTCTTGATGCCTCTTCCGCTCGCTGAAGGAGGGCATCTTGTGCAATTCCTATTTCTCGGGAGATGGAACACGCGGCCTCCCGGAGAGCCAGGAGAGAAATGGTCGCGTTCAGGTCATTGCGGGACCTCGCCAGGTGCAGCCAGCCGGCCTTTTCCAGGCCAGCTCTGGCCGCAAGTTCGGCTTCATAGGCAAGATAGAGGCCACGCGGAGCATCGCGGCCCTCCAAAGATTGAAAGCCCTCGTCCTGGAGGTCCAAGATATGCTTGAGGAGATCGGCAGCGTCTGCCTGGCAGACCAAGCCTTGGTCCGCGAGCATCACCAGATGTGCTTCGTCTATGGTCGCTTGGTGCTGCAGAAGGCGGCCGTCACGCGAGAGTTCGATAGGCGGGGCGAGCAACTTCATCGCTTCAGGATGTAGGTGCCACCTGCCCTCGCTTGACCCAGCGACTTGCGTGTTGTCCGATTCGCCAGCGGCCGGCTCGATATCGATCACAAGGGAATCGATCATCCGTTCAGCGCCCGCGGTGGCGGCATTGAGTTCATCAGCGACGCCTATGGCGTAGGCTATCCGGTCTCTGAAGTCGCCATTTATTTGAACTTCCTCCCCCTCAGATTTCAGAAAACCCGCCTCGGGCGTTGTCGGGTCTGATTTTCGAGAGAAATCCAGGCGTTTGAGCTTGCCGGATTTGCGAGCGAGTTGGAAACGGATGGCTCCCGCCCTTGCGCTCGCCCGTGGAGGCGTGAATCCTTCTCCCGCGTAAAGTCTAATCACCATGTCAAGGACTGACGTTCCCAGGACGTGGGAGAGCATGACTGGAATCATTCCTCCAGCTAGCCTTGGATTGACCTCAATGATGACAGGCCCCGACTCTGCTATCACGAACTCTACATGAGCCGGTCCGAACCTCAGGCCCAGCGCAGACACCGCTCGCTCAGCAAAGGAAGCCAGTTGCTTGAGGGACGGCTCCGGAAGCGGGGCCGGGAAATCGTGCCCTATCTCGACGAAGCAGGGCGCCGGCCCCTTATGCTTGGCAAGAATTCCAAGACAATGCAGCGTCCCATCGTACGCAATTATCTCTGCAGAGTATTCCTTACCCTCGACATATTGCTGGATGAGGATGTCGGGACTGGGCAGATCTACTTGATCGAGCAGTGCGCTCCGTGCGCTCTCAAACGCCTTGATGGCGGCTGCGGCACTATCGCACAACCTCACGCCGCTGCTACCACTTCCGGACACCGGCTTGACGACCACCGGTAGAGTGGCTTGGGCAAGAATATTCTCGACGTCTCTGCCGGAAGTGGCCAGCCGTGTTTCAGGGATAGTGATTGATTGTCGCTGTAACTCGGCCGCTTGCTTCCATTTGTTCCGGCATGTGGCTATAGCCTGCGGATTCGCAGCTGATAGCCCCATCGCCATCGCGGCACTTGACGCTGCTTCCACAAAATAATCCGACGACGAGTATATTCCTGCCAGGCCTCTTAATTTGGCGGCGACCCCGATGAGTTCGTCTGGACTGCGCGTTTCAGCTTCGATCACTTGGGCGACGGAGTGCTTAAGAAACGGATAGCGCGCAGGATTGCGGGTAACGAGGAAGGTCTCAAAGCCCAGGAGTCGGGCCCGCTTCAGCAATAGTTCGCCAGTGCCAGTCGTGTTGCTTTCCACGAAAAGGAAGCTACCTCGGTTCATCATGAAGTCTGCTCCAGCGCCTTTAGGACAGCTTCCCGGCTTTTCCGCTTCCAAAGATATCGGTTCCATGGTGGGAGGGCGGTCGAGGGGTGATTTTCGGTTGCCGGCGCGTCCAGCGATACATTTTCATTCAGACATGCGTTCTGCTTGACCCACTCGGGGTCGTATGCAGTTTCGACGTAGCGGTGGCCTTCATCAGGACATATGACCACTACGGTCTCTTCTGGATACTGCCGGGCGCGCCAGCGCCCAACGATGTAGCTCGCTCCGGAGGTCGGACCGGCGAAAAGGGCGTGCCGCTCGTGAAGGGTTCGCGTTGCAGCAAATGCGAGCGGAGCTGAGATGAGATGCACCTCGTCATACAGTTCATGCTTCACGTTCTTGGGGACAAGACTGTTCCCAAGCCCCCGCAGTTTCCGTTCGCCATCCTGTTGGCCAAAAATGACGCTATTGAAGGTGTCCACTCCAATCAGGCGCGCGCCAGGGGCTTTTTGGCGGAGACGCTCTATCGTTCCGCAAGTAGAGCCGCCTGACCCCACAGAACCGACCAACGTTACGTCGGCGTCCAACACCCCCGATATCTGATCGGCGAAGAGCTTATAGGCTGCGGGGTTATCGGGTGTTTCGTATTGCCGGGGCCAGAAACAGGACTGACCCAACTGTCTCATCCTAGCGTGTAATGCGTCGAGGCGGCTTCTTTGATAGCCACCCTCCTTCGCCTTTTCAGTTATTATGACGACTTCGGCTCCCAAGGAGCTCAACCTGTTTTCCAGGCCTTTGTCCATCACTGGGTCTGTGAAGATTTCGAGCTGGAATCCACGTTCCCGGCAAACTACGGCCAAACCCAGCGCGAAAGTTCCGCTCGATGTCTCGAGAACTTTCATGCCGTGCGTCAAAGTCCCTCGTGCCAGCGCTTCCTCAATGATGTACTTCGCCGGGAGAAGCTTCATGAACGCGAACTGCGCCAGATACAGGTTCGTCTCACACCTAATAATGCTGGGGAGAGCATAGGCATCAGAATAGCCAGAGAATGGCAGGTATTTGCGAACAGCGTCCATATTGCTTACCTCACCAGCAGCCAGTCACATGGTCAGATATATTTTTGGCGAGTTGTCGAACGGCGATACATGGGCGAGCACGGACCGAAGCTTTGGTGGAAAGTCAGCCGCCATTCGATCAAGCAGGATTCCAATCATTGTGCCGCTGTGCGCGACGATGATCCCGAGAGCGTCAGTGGCCTCGGATGCTTTCAGCATCGAGTTCAGATGCTCCTTTGGAGCCCGCTCCTGATGCAGGAGCGCGCTGGACGTAGCTATTCTGCCTATCGTCGCAGTATCACCCTGCGGAATTGCTTTCCGTGCGCGATTGAGTAGTTCTTGATATTCTGCTCTGCAACTGCTGGAGATTTCCCCTCGCCGTTGATCATAGTCGACGGTTTCGACCGTGCCTCCTTCATCGATACCTACGATTGCAAGCGGCGGCATTTGCCCGAGGAAGGAGAGCAGGCGACATGCTCGCTGTTGATATGCGACCACACCCGGATACATCACTCCGTCGGATGGCTCGATCTCCGCCATTAGGTTCTCGATCAATGATGTCCGGACTCTACGCTTGAAGCAGCAGGCGATTGACCGTGCAGCCGCAACAAGATCCGCAGACGAACTCGCCAGCCCTTTGCCTTCGGGGAGCTCAGATTGTAAAAGCAGAATTCCTCCAGAGGCGCCGAGTGCAATCACGAGATTCTCAGCCAGTCGTTTTGCTTTGACTTTATGCGACGGATAAACGGTTACAGATCGTGTGCCTGCAATCGGCATGAAGTGAGCTCGCGCAAAGAGCGCGATGGGCATCGTGACCAAGAAATGAGGGTCCCGGAGAACGGAGCCGACCGGTAACTGGCCTTGTAGCAACTCGCCGAATGTGCCGCAACAAAGAGCCTCGCCAGTATGAACCCTTGGCTGCTGCCCGTCCTCGGCGATAATCTGGGCCGCATCCGCGCCCTCGAACGTCTGGTGATACATGTATGGCCTCCAAACTTCATCGGCGGCCGCTTTGAGAAGTTCTCTAGTCGACATGCTCGCCCCGCTTCCTGCAGGCTCGATGGAACTAATGGAATGCTGGGTCGGCATGTCACCTTCCTTGGGTGTGCTGATATGTGATTTGCTGCGAGGACGCGAAACTTGGACCATCAGAGCACGGCTCCTGTTTCAGTCGAGATACGAATAAGTAACCAGGTGCCGGCTGCCTAAACCCCGAGTTTGGGTGAACGTACCCTTTGTCACGATTAGCGGGTGCAAAGATTCTGTGAAGTTGCTTGTAAGATCTGTTACACAGTTTGATGAGTGGGGCGCATGACGGCGGTGGATGCGACGTTCAAGGGACCATTTTGCGAGGCAGTGACGTTGCTTTTTGCGCGCTGATGCCTGGCCGCCCCGGCTCATTCGTTGGCCCTGACGTACATCGCAGATCGCCAGCGGCAGATGCCTAGCATCGACATCTTGCCCTGCCGAGATCACAGCGTCACATACATGGTGTAATCGCGGGCACGAGCCCCCTCTGGATCAGATCATGATCTTGGAAGGTGGCTGCTTCCCGAATGATGAGATACGGGCTCGCGACTGGACGCCGGGCCCAGCATCAATGGACAACAGCCATGACAGAGTATATCGGTCTCGACGTGTCAATGAGAGAGACGGCAATTTCGATCCGTCGCGCGGGTAAGCGGATCTGGCGCGGGAAGTGCGCCTCTGATCCCGCCGCCATAGCTGAACTTATTCGCACGCGAGCGTCAAATGCAGAACGCGTAATGTTCGAAACGGGCCCTCTCTCGGTATGGTTCTATCATGCACTGCGCGCCGAGGGACTGCCTGCCATTTGCGTCGATGCTCGTCACGCCAAAGCGGCGCTCAACATGGCCGCCAACAAAACCGATGCCAATGACGCCGATGGGCTCGCGCATCTGGCGGAGGTCGGTTTCTTCCGCGAAGTCCGAGTAAAGGGCTTCTACAGCATGCTTTCTCGGACATTGGTCGCGGCTCGAACGAAACTCATGCGAACGACGCTGGACGTGGCGAACCAGATTCGGGGATTGATGAAGACGTTCGGCCTTATCGTTCCGTGCAGCATGGGTGGCAAGTTTGAGGTGCACGTTCGCTCCCTCTTGGCCGACAACGCCGACCTTTCGAGAATAATCCTGCCCTTACTTGAAGCGTGGCGTAGCCTGCGCCTCCAGGCGGCTAGGTTGGGGCAGCAGCTCCTCGCCGAAGCGCGTAGAAACCAGAAATGTCAGTTGCTGATGTCGATGCCCGGCGTTGGTGCGATCACAGCCACTGCCTACCTAACTGCCGTCGAGGATCCAGCGAACTTCAAGCGATCGCGCTCGGTGGGCGCCTGGCTGGGGTTGACGACGCGGCGCTACCAGTCGGGCGAAGTAGACTATGACGGCCATACCTCCCGACGCGGAGACACCTATGTGCGTTCGCTTCTCTATGAAGCTGCGGTAGTGATCCTGACTCGCAGCCGGGCGGACAGCGACTTGCGCAATTGGGGTATAAAACTACGCGAGAAGATCGGCTTCAAACGGTCCGCTGTCGCTGTCGCCCAAGCTCGCCGTCATCATGCATGCGATGCTCCGCTCCGGTGAGCTCTTCAACAGGGCGGTGGCCATCGCCTGACTCTCAAGCTCTGCAGGGCCCATGGCGTGAAGAGGAGTCCCTGCCGGGACCGAGGCTGGTCCATTCCGTTAAGACCGTTGCACCACGAGTTTGCTCGGAGCGTGCGAGACATACATTGGAAGGACCATCCCGCGAAGCCCCATGATGAGGCGACCCATGTCGACCGCGTAGACGACCGTGCTCCCGGCAAACAACCTCCCGCACCAAAAAGGCGCTTGCAAATCTCGCTATTAGACGACGGTCTTACCGTGTAAACGACACGCAAGCCGATTATCACGAGGCAATGCTAGCGCATCCAGAGCTGCGAACAGCGAATATCCCCAAGACTGCTAAAGCGATACCCACAATTGACGCTATTTTAGGCCTTTTGGCCCTGGAAGGTCCCTGGATTACGGGCTGCTTCGGCGGTAGACTGAGATGTGACGTTTGGATCGTTCGGTGAACGCACCTCTCGACCAATCTCCCCACCGCTCCGTCAGCTCCAGCCCCGCGCATTCAGCCATGGTATCGAGCTCCTGGTGATAAACGTAACGAACGCGTTGCGGTAAACGTTTGACCGACGTACCAGAAAACCAGAGGAGGGTTGAAATCAAGTTCTGGTTTAGCGGATCGTGGACAGACACATTGACGATCGTATTCTCATGATCCACTAGCCGCGCCTTTGTAGTTTGGCCGGCGACGAGAGGATTCAAGCCTGGCACCCACAGTTCTATCACCAAAACCCCCTCATCATCTAGCGCCTCCGCGGCAGATCGCAGGCAAGCTATTTGCGCTTCGCGCGTGAAAAGCAGCGGGAACGTGCCATAAACACAATACACCAGATCGTAGCGTTGTTCTGAGCTGAAATCGGCAATGTCCCCCTTCCAAGCCTTGATCAGGTCGGTGCGCCTGGCGAGAAGTTTCAACATGCTGTCCGAGTTGTCGATACCTTCGACCTTGACGCCACGCTCGCTCAACGGCGCTGCCACACGCCCGTTGCCTATACCTAGTTCAAGGGCACTGCCTCTGTTGCAATATCGCTCAAGAAAGTCGACCGTCTCGTCTACATCAGCAACTTTACCTTGGACGGTGCTGTATTCTTCATAGATCGGGGCGTAAATTTCGCCATAACTTAATTCATCAGACATGTTCTATTCTCCTGCAACGTGGTTTAGCGATTTGCTTAACTTGCTTCATCCCGCACTATTCGAAAACTTATTTGCGTTGCCGTTACCGAATACGTCTAGTCTCCCGCCGACCGCAAAACGTGTTCCGTGCAAGCACAGAAGCTTGAAACGATGTCGCGCGAACATGCGCCTGCGACTCGCCGTGCAAAAAGCGGGTCGCCATAGAACTGAGCGCGCATGTTAAGTGACCACGAACTCTGGCTGCTGAAGACAGGAGATTCCAACGCGCCGATAATGTCTCCTGCATTGGCCCGTTCCGTCGCGAGCAACTGGTCGAGAGATAACTCTCTAGCGAAATCGTCTATGCGAACATTGAACGGCTCCATTGCTGGGCGAATGTCGCAGTTCAAAGCGCAAGAGGTGCGCCAACCCAAAAACGGTTTCAATCCAATTCGTCGGCTTTTCGCGTCCGTTTCTGCCTGTTTTCTTCGTCACAACTTTGTCGGGCTTCCAACCATCGGGCAAGCGAAGCCGGTTGCGAAAAGTATCGCGTCTCAGATCATGGTCGAGTAGCTCGTCGGCCCTGAATACGGCTAAAGGCGTTGATATTCCGAACCCGTGAAGACGGGTGGAAGCATCCGATTTCGCCGTTTGCGGCTGGAGTGCTTGCAGGCACCAAGCAAAGCAAAAGAGCGAGAACCCTGAGGATCAGGCGCAGATTTTGGGCTGCGGCGACGAGCAGTGCATTGATCGCATCGCCAGCATGGCCGAGGAGGAAGTTGCGGTCCAGTCGGCCGTCGGTCTTCATGTGACCGATGGTGGCCCTGATGGCCGATCGTCGTTTCAGTTCCGACATGGTGGCCGTCAGGCCACGCTTGCGGCCGGCGATCATCACCGATCCCGCGCCGGCATAGTCGTGGCCGCGATAGCCCTTGTCGACGTAGATGCGGTCCGGGTCGACGCCGCCGATCTCCACCGCCTGATCGACCGTTGCTGCGAGCGTGTGGCCATCATACGGATTGCCCTCGAACGCCTTGGCCGCTAGCACGGGGCCCTCGCGGTTGGTTGCCGCGATCCCGACCTTGCAGCCGAATTCGTAAGGGTTGCGGGCTTTGCCCTTCGAGATGCAGACCACCTCGGGCGCGTGCAGGGAGTAGATCTTGTTCCTGTCCTTCGGCTTCTGCGCCTCTTGAGTTCGCAACGCATCCGGCGGAACTGCCGGGAATGCGCATAGCGACCCGCCCGCACCGCCGCTGCCTTGGCCAACCGCGTGTGGCTCTGCCTGAGCACGATGCCGTACCGCTTGGCCTGACGCACCAGGATCTGGATTGCCTTGAGATAGAGCCGGCTGTCGGTGGGGTGGACGATCGCCTTCCGCTGCACCGTCGTGTCGACGGTGATCCGCTCCAGCGAATCGGGCTTCGCAGTCCCTGTCTCGAGTGCGACGTCGACGCTTGCCTTCAGCATTTCCTCCAGCCCCTCGAGCCCGATCCGCTTGCGCCAGCGCGTCATCGTGCTGGCATCGATCGGCGGCTCGTGCTGGAAGAACTCGAAGCCGCGGAAAAACTGTGGAGTGGGTAGCGCGCGAGCGCTTCACCGGGTCACCGGAGGCGGTCACCCGCCCCCTGTTCCCGCAGAACGTGGCGTGCGGAGCTACCGCACCACGCTCTTCGGCAGTTGGTTTACAGCACCGCCTATTCGCCGCATCAGCTCCCGCAGAGACAGAAGGCTGCGCTTTAGCCGAGATTTTTCGGTGCGCATCCCAACCTTGAAGTTGCCTTTTCGGTTACGCGTGCAGTACAGCGTCAGACCCAGAAAGTAGATGGTTTCCGGGCGGTTCCTGCCGCGCTTGCCCGCGTGTCGCTGCGCGAACCGACCAAATTCGACCAACTTGGTCTTGGTCGGCTCCAGGCTGAGGCCAAACTTCCCCAACCCGTCTTGCGCATTGGTGAGGTGCCGGTCGCAGTCCTTGTCCTTGCGTCCTGCAAGTCGATGCCGACCCATGGTCTGGCTGTGCTCTCTCAATGGTCCCGGTTATGCCATTAGCAGTCACATCTACCATCGGTTGCTGCCACGTTTGCGACAGCATCATCAGCATTCCGCCTATTGAGCCGTTAGGCGGAGGCAACCCTCCAGCCCTCGGATGCGGATTAACCGGTTCGTGTTCCTCAACTATCGGTCCCAGGTTCCAAGCCCGGCTGCGTGACCCGGCCCATTTTGCCGAGCCTCATCCACCTCAACATACGGTCGCCGCTATTCCGGCTGCACCAACATCCCGCGTCCGGCGAGCAGGTTCAGGTCGACAAAACCATTCTAGTCTTCGGCATTTCGCCAGGGGGTGCATCGGTCGTCGGCCCGGAACCGCCAGGGTTCATGAGACCCTGGAGGCATCGGAAAGGGTAAAGAGATGAGCGAAACGTTAGGCCGTTTTCATGACCGTGCCTTCGATGACGACTGCCGATGTTACATACTTTCACAGTGCCACCAGCACCTTGCGCGCCAGCGCGACGATGGTCCCGAGGGGAGCGCAAGGTGCAACTGATTGTGAAAGAGGGGCCGAACTACGTTGTTGCCGACATTGACGCTGTCGATTCAACTGACAATCCCCGCGACGAATTCGCACCGTTGTAGGAATGAATGTTCCGATTTGGCGAGGCGCGAGATCGGAGTTTCCGCTACGCGGAACGTCATGGTTTTGGCCACGTCCAAGTCCTCGAGCACTCGCATCTCGCCGGCGATCTCTTGGGCGCCTAAGCATCGCCGGCGCCGAACCGATACGATAATTGCCTGCAGACACTTCTCTCCTCATTCCAGGCAAACACGATTTCGGTGCCCAAGCGCTTGGCCGCAGGTAAATCCGGTTGTTCGCTGAAGTAGAATTCGACCGTCGCCCATGCTCTCGACGGCGCGGCAAAGATACATCCATTCTCCAATCGGCGCCACGTCTTGGTCGCATGCCTGGACAGCTGGTCTGCCGATCCGGCTTAGAGCGCAATATTCGGCAACCAGCTGTGGCATGATTACAGCCACCGTCTGGGGACCTTGCTGTAGGTGCATCCGTATGCCACCTGCCGGTGACGGATCGCTTGCGCTGGTTTGGACCGCTCCAACAGTTGCGGCGAAAAGTGCACGACCCGCACGGTGGAATGATCGACGATCAGGCCGCGTTCGGCCATCATCTCTTCCAGGCCGCGAAGGCTGGGAGGCGGCAAGGTGCCAGCGCAGGCACAGTAGGATGACACAGTGATCGAAATGACGATTGTCGGGGCCTGAGGCCGCGGAAACCAAATCGCCGCCCTTCCTCGCAAGAAGCTGATGTAGGCATGACTGGCACTTCGGTATTTGAGGAGCCGGTCTTGTTCAAAGGTGCCGCGACAACCTTCACCGGCAGGAAATGGGAGAGAGGGATTTGCTCAAAATGCAGTGGCCTTTGAAACGCCGACTGCACGAAGCGGCGTCGTGAGGCGAATCCGGACGGCAGGCGCCGATATCCTCTTTTAACTGCCTCTTTTGTGACCACATCCGCGATGTGCAGCCCCGGCAAGGCCAAATCAGGACCATTCAGTTCGAGGGCGAGATGAGCAGTGTTGTCAGGACAAACGAAGAAGTCGCAGTCTGCCGCACTTAGTCGTTCAACTGACTTGGCAAGGGTCGCTCGTATCAACGGAAGGGTTTCCCGTTCCCATTCAGGTAGGCTGGTGCCCATCGAAATCGCGTCCATTGTTACATCGGGATGCAAGTGGTCCCCGAGTTTAGACGCACCTGCATGACAAAGTGCCAGATAGCAAAGTGAGGAGCCTTCGGCACTATGTGCAAGAGTTCCTACATGTTTCATGAAGCGCGCCCCTGAATTAATGTACAATTGGACGAATCGGTGGGCTAGAAGTCAACCCCGCGATTTTTCGGCAGCGCGCCAGGCTGATGTGTAGACCTGAGCACTGGCCGCCATCTGATGACCGTCGTAAGACCGTATGTCCGCCTCTGTCGGTGAGGTGGCTCGCCCTACACTGCGCGTCCGAGGTTTGCTCGGCGGGCCGAGCCGATCCCTCATCACAGGAGGACGAGCCGTGGCAGATCATAGGGAAGCATTTGTCGGAATCGATGTCGCGAAGCTGAGGAACGCCATCGCGATTGCGGACGCCGGCCGAGAGGGAGAGGTTCGCTTCTTCGGTGAGGTCGACGCGTCGGATGTGAGCATGCGCCGAGTTATCCAGCGGATCGCCGCCAAGTTCGATCGGGTGTATTTCTGTTACGAGGCCGGTCCGACCGGCTATGGTCTCTATCGGCTGATCCGATCGCTCGGCCATGAATGCATGGTGGTCGCCCCATCGCTGATCCCAAGGAAGCCCGGCGATCGGGTGAAGACGAACCGCCGGGATGCTCTTGCGTTGGCTCGACTGCTGCGCGCCGGCGAACTGACGGCGCTGTGGGTTCCCGATGAAGGTCACGAAGCCAAGCGGGATCTCGTCCGCGCCCGGGCGGCCGCAGTCGAGACGCTTCGCGTCCACCGGCAGCATGTGAGCGCCTTCATGCTCAAGCACGGACGTATCTATCCTCGCAGGAAGGGCTGGACGATGCGCCATCTGCGCTGGCTGCAGGAGCAACCGTTCGATCACCCGGCGCATCAGATCGCGCTTCAGGAAATGGTCGAAGCGATCCGCGTCTCGAAAGAGCGGGTCGAGCGACTTGAGGGTGTGATCGAGGAGTTCATTGCGACCTGGTCCCTGGCGCCGATCGTGCGGGCACTGCAGACCCTGAGGGGCGTAGACCTAATCGTTGCCGTGACATTCGCCACCGAGGTTGGCGACGTGCAGCGGTTCGAGAGCCCACGCCAACTCATGGGTTATCTTGGCCTCGTTCCCGGCGAACGTTCGACCGGCGAGACAGTCAGACGGGGCGGCATCACCAAGGCAGGGAACGGCCGGGTTCGCCATATGCTGGTCGAGAGCGCATGGACGTACAGGCATCCTCCCAAGGTAGGCAAGATGAAGCTGTACCGGCTGGAGCAAGCTCCACCGAAGGTGCGCGAGATCGCATGGAAGGCCCAAACACGGCTGACCGCCCGCTATCGAATGTTGAGCGGACGCGGCAAGAGGACAACGGTGGTGTGCTGGGCACACGTCCGCAGGCGCTTCTATGAACTGGCCGTGTCCGGACCGGCGCCGATCGCCGGCGAGGCGCTGAAACGGATCGCCGAACTCTATAAGATCGAGGACCATGTCCGCGGCCGATCGGCCGATGAACGCCGTGCGATGCGTCAGGAAAATAGCCGCGCTATTGTCGCCGATCTCGAACCCTGACTGCGCGAAAAGCTCGGCCTGATCAGCCAGAAGACAAAGCTCGCCGAGGCGATCCGCTAGACGCTCTCGCGCTGGCAAGGCCTCTCGCGCTTCCTTGACGACGGCCGCATCGAGATCGACAGCAACACAGTCGAACGCTCAATCCGTCCGATCGCGATGCGTGATTCATTATGCACTCCCTTTCTAAGTGTCTGTAAACATTGGAAGCGTGTCCGCGTCAGCAACGCGACACGGGCGGCCTTTCTGTGCGATGGCCGTTTTGATCGACCCCGTCGCCAAGTCGTCGGCACGGATTTGATAGGGTGCGCCAGGAACAACCTGTGCAGCAGGAAGAACGCCGGTTTGATAAGGCGCCGTATCGCGTGATTTGTGACGCCTAAGACCTTTGCTGCTTCCGTCATCGTGAGCCATTCACCGTCTTTTTCAGCGGATCGATAGGCATGGATTCCACGCACGCGCCGAACGGAAGAGACGCGGTGCGCCGTCCAGGTTTTTCCCTGTCCGGTGGGTAATCCCATTTGATTGAGCGACGCGGCGATATGCTCGTCAGACCAGCGACCGGCCATGCTGCGCATCACCGCCAAAGCGTCTTCGGTCGTCGCGCAACAGTGCTCGCCGGCTCGAGGCTTGCGAACACGCACTTCTGAGTGCTGGCCGCCCCGCCAATGGATCATGAGCACGACGTCCAGTACCGCGTCGTCGACATCGACGATGATGTCGGCGATCAAGGTTCGTAGCAACTGCTGGCGCGCACGCATCGTCACATCAGGTCCATTCCAGGCAGCTGACAGGTTTTCTGCCATATTGGCGAAGGCACTGGGATCGACCTCAATGGCCGGTGGCCTGCCAGTAGGCTGGCGGGTTTCAAGATCCCGCAAGCGGCGCAGCGTGGTCTCCCAGCTTTTCTCTAGCTGCGCAGCTATCAGGCGATTGTCGGGATCACAGGCAGCGTAGCGGCGCTCAGCAAGATTGGCCTCGTAACGGGCCTGCTGAAGTTCCAGATCGAGGATCTGGCGTTGATCATCTTGTCGTTCCCGGTGCATCCGCTCCGCCTCGAACGCGGCCTCGATCGCCAAGGGTTCTACCGCCCGCAACAGCTCACGCGCAACAGCCGCGTCAACCCGTGGGCCGCCGAAGGTCATGCACCTGGGCAAGCCCATCATCAGGTTTGGCTTGTCGCAGCGATAGACAGGTCGACTTTGCGGATTTCCTGTATAGGCAACGCTCAGTCGCCGCCCGCACCGTGCACACGTCATGATGCCTGACAGCAGCGCTTTCCCGCCCCGGCCCGATTTTACACCGCCGGCGCGACCGTAGTTGTTGAGTGCCAGCTGCTTCTGGTTTCGCTCGTACTCATCCCAGCTGATATAACCCTCGTGATGACCCTTAATCATCACCTCCCAGGTTGCGACAGGCTTGCCATGCCCGTAGCTTCGCCGCGCTCGCCCGTCGACAGGATATGCCCCAACCTAAATTCATCCCGCTCTAGAGGTAGTCGGACACGAAATACCCGTGCGCTTTTTGAGCCCCCGCGTCTGCGCACCCTGCGGCGCGCAAAGTGCGGTACTCTGGATCGTCGTTCATTCTCCCATCGGGGCCGAATGCGCATAATGCGCGATGCCCATGCGCGAACCTTAGATGTCGAACCGCATTCCTATCCAGTACTCCGAAAATAGCACCCTGCCGGTAGGGAGGAATACCGGCAGGGTGCGCCGCGAAAGTCGCGGTCGCGCGGCGACCGGACAGGGCGGCAGACTGTGCCTTGGCCTAGCAACTCGATACCCGTTTGCTCCGCTCTGAAATCCTCAAGTTAAAGATTCCTGTCACTGGCCCTTCCCCGTTTGATCTGCGGGCTGCTGCTGATAGAAGCCGCCAAGCGGCAAATGGAAAAGCCGAGACGCGACGGCTGCATTGAGACGCTCCGCCAGGCTCACAGCGCTTCGACGCACATGGCGACGCCCATGCCGCCGCCGATGCATAGGGTGGCGATGCCTTTCTTGGCGCCACGGCGGCGCATCTCGAAGACCAGCGTGTTAAAGACGCGGGCGCCGGAGGCGCCGATCGGATGGCCGATGGCGATGGCGCCGCCATTGACGTTGACGATCGAGGGATCCCAGCCCATGTCCATGTTGACGGCGCATGCCTGGGCGGCAAGGCCTCATTGACCTCGATCAGGTCGAGATCGCCGACCGACCAGCCAGCCTTTTCCAGTGCCTTGCGCGAGGCGGGAATAGGTCCGGTACCCATGATCTGCGGGTCGACGCCGGCGGTTGCCCAGGAGACGATGCGCGCCAGCGGGGCCATGCCGCGCCTGGCGGCTTCCGCTTCGCTCATCAGCACCGCACGGGCGGCGCCGTCATTGATGCCGGAGGCATTGGCCGCGGTTACCGTGCCATCCTTGTCGAAGGCCGGTCTTAGCTGGGTCATGGCGTCGATCGTGGCGCCGTGGCGGATGTATTCGTCCTGGTCGACAATGGTATCGCCCTTCTTGCCCTTGACGGTGAAAGCCACGATCTCGTCCCTGAATTTGCCGGCCGTCTGTGTGGCCTCGGCCTTGTTCTGCGAGGCGAGCGCGAACTGGTCCTGATCGTCGCGGGTGATCTGAAACCGAAGGGGGACGTTTTCGGCTGTATTGCCCAGGTGATAGCCGTTGAAGGCATCCCTCAGTCCGTCCTTGATCATGGTGTCTATCAGCTTGAAGTCGCCCATCTTGACGCCTGCGCGCAGGTGCTGGGCATGCGCCGAAAGCGACATCGATTCCTGGCCGCCGGCGATGACCACCTTGGCATCGCCGGTGGCGATCTGCTGCATGCCGAGAGCAATGGCACGCAGGCCAGAGCCGCAAACCTGATTAAGACCCCAGGCCGTGGTTTCCTTGGGCAGGCCGGCAATGATGGATGCCTGCCGGGCCGGGTTCTGACCCTGGGCGGCGGTCAGCACCTGACCGAGGATAACCTCGTCGACCTCGGCCCGCTCGACACCGGCACGCGACAACAATTCGCTTATGACGTCGGCACCGAGTTCATGTGCGGGGGTGGCGGCGGAGGCGCCGTTGAAGGAGCCGACGGCCGTGCGCGCGGCACTGGCAATGACGATGGAGGTCTTGCTCACGATGGCTTCCTCTGTGTTAGAATGGAGCGTTGGCTCCAGCACCAAGCCTCAATTGACGATCGTTGCCTCGGTGGCATTGCGGAGTTCACTGTCGGTGACGCCTTCTGCCAGTTCCACCAGCTTGAGCCCGCCCTCAACGACGTCGAGTACGCCAAGGTTGGTGATGATCCGATCGACCACGCGCTGACCGGTCAGCGGCAGGGTGCAGGCCTTCAGCACCTTGGATTCCCCGGCCTTGCTGGTGTGATCCATGACCACGACCACTCGCTTGACCCCAGCGACCAGGTCCATCGCCCCGCCCATCCCTTTGACGAGCTTGCCCGGTATCATCCAATTTGCCAGATCGCCGTTTTCGGCAACCTCCATCGCGCCGAGGATAGCCATGGCGATCTTGCCACCGCGGATCATCGCGAAGCTCTGCGCCGAGTCGAAGAAGGCCGAATGCGGTAGTGCGGTCACCGTTTGCTTGCCGGCATTGATGAGATCGGCATCGACCTGATCTTCGGTCGGAAACGGACCGATGCCCAAAAGCCCGTTCTCCGATTGTAGCGTCACGCGAACAGCGTCGGGAATATGGTTGGCAACCAGGGTCGGAATGCCGATGCCAAGATTGACGTAGGTGCCGTCTTCAAGTTCGCGCGCGGCCCGTGCCGCCATCTGGTTCCGATCCCAAGCCATTCGTCTCTCCCCGACCTCACGCTGCCGCGGCGTTGTGCGCTGTTCAATTCGCTTCTCGTGCACACCCTGGATCAGGCGGTGTACGTAGATGCCAGGCAGGTGAACGTGGTCAGGGTAGAGGCTGCCGACCGGTACGATCTCCTCGACCTCGGCGACGCAGATCCTGCCGCATGTTGCGGCCGGCGGGTTGAAGTTGCGCGCCGTCTTGCGGAAGACGAGATTGCCCGACGTATCCGCCTTCCACGCCTTCACAATCGACAGGTCCGCGGCAATCCCGGTCTCGAGCACATAGGTCTCGCCGTTGAAAGTCTTGTGTTCTTTGCCGTCGGCGACGACCGTGCCAACGCCGGTCTTGGTATAGAAACCTGCGATGCCCGCGCCGCCTGCGCGCATGCGTTCGGCAAGCGTGCCCTGGGGATTAAACTCAAGCTCCAACTCACCGCTGAGATACTGCCGCATGAACTCGGCGTTCTCGCCGACATAGGACGAGATCATCTTCTTGATCTGCTTCGTCTTAAGCAGCAGGCCCAGGCCAAAGTCGTCGACGCCACAATTGTTCGAAGCGATTGTCAGCGTATTCGTGCCCGCGTCTCGGATCGCGCCGATCAAAAGCTCCGGGATGCCGCAAAGCCCAAAACCTCCCGCGGCGATCATCATCCCGTCAAACAATAGACCTTCGAGCGCAGAACTGGCTTCACTATAGACCTTGTTCATGAAGTTTACCACAAGTGTTGACCACTACTTTAAAGTTGACGCGTATCGCCTTGTGCGATGATCAACAGGACGGATGCTTTTGCAGCGCGAATAGCCTCGCGACTCAACCGCTAAGAAAACGAGTTCTATCGCCTTTCATAGTCTTAGCAGCGCTGTGACTGGCAGATAGTGCGACATTGCTGCGCTGGTCACCGCGCACGTCTCGCCGGATGTGCGGCTGGAGTCCATCCATCCGGCGATCATCATGGCTCAGCCCTTGGTGGGCGGCCGGGGAGCCCGCGCCGCCGAACGGATGACGGTGCCAATGAGCAAAACACGCTCTTGCTGACATCACGATCGAGCGCACCTCACCAACTCCAGTCCGCCCACACAATCAAGTACGCAATACCGTCTCTACCAGATTGACCCAATAGCCGATGCCGTAAGGCAGGGCTTGGTCGTCAAAGTCAAATGCCGGATTATGACACTGAGCCGTCGGTCCATTGCCAAGGAAAATATATGCGCCAGGCCGCGCCTCAAGCATGTAGGCGAAATCCTCCGCTCCTATGCTCGGTTTCATCTTGTCGTTCACGGATGCAGTCCCGACGAGACTGCGTGCCGCCTGGATCGCCAGATCGGTCCCCTCCGCGTGATTGAAGGTCGCTGGAACGGATCGAAGGTACCTGAACTCGATATCCGCGCCGAACCCGCGCGCGATACCCTGAGCGGACGCAAAAATTTCTTGTTCGGCGAAGTCTCGCAGGCCGGATGCGAGGGTCCTGACGGTTCCGGCGATTTCGACCTGATCGGGGATAACGTTGTAGGCTTGTGCCGCACTCAACTTGGTGACTGAGATCACCAGCGACTCCAGAGGATCGGTCTTGCGCGAGACCAAGGTTTGCAGACCGAGAATGATCTGTGCTGCAATGACAACCGGATCGATGGTCCGATACGGGTGGGCCGCATGGCCACCCCTGCCCTTCACGACGATATCGAAGTCGTCTTGCGATCCCATGATAGAGCCATGGCAGATGGCGAATTTGCCCACCTCCAAGCTTGGCCAACAGTGCATGCCAAAAACCTGGGAAATGCCGAAGCGGTCCATGATCCCTTCCTGAACCATCATAAAGCCGCCCGTTGGGAATTCTGGCTCTTCTGCCGGTTGAAAGATCAAGGCAACCGAGCCCTTGAACTTGCGCGTAGACGCCAG
>NZ_JAMYQV010000038.1:0-34558 GCF_040321065.1 Mesorhizobium sp. M0563 | reverse complement strand
GACCGGCGCGACCTTGCCGAGGTCAAACGCGACCTGGCGCAGTGGATCGCCAAATGGCAGGCCAAATACCCGAAGCTGGTCAACTATCGGAAGCGGAATATGTCGCATGGTCGACAGCAACGGCGAAACATGTGAGTTCGAGATGTCCAGCTTCAGCAACGGGTACGACGTCCTCACTTTCGGCAGCTTGGTGAACGTTGCGAAATTCGTTCTTCCGACCAAATAGTGCATCCAGACGGCGACAGCCGTCGGTTCTTGTTCCGACCTAAGTTGTTCGTAACACGGCTGCTGTCTTGCATCTTGCCGCGCCGGTGACCCAAACCAAAAATGACCCATTAATGGATCACAAAACCTGCTAAAGATTGATTTATCGGGCGATAACGCCGGCCTTGGCCTTGCCAGAGCGATCGCCGTGACCAACGTCTTGCGATCCGACCCGCAACTGGCTGGCACGACCGTCCTTCCGCTTTCTGCCGCGCAGCTAATCATGCCCGGTGATGTTCTGAGCGACGGCAAGCAAGCTGGCAGCGTTGAAACACGCAGGCGAATTGAAATTCGAGTGCGGCGGCGCCAAGATCCGGTAACCGCCGATAGGCCATCCGCACGTCCTTGAAGGGTTACTGGGACAAACGATGCCTGCCCCCTGGCTCGTTGGTGCTTTTCAGGAGACCAGTATGGCCACAACGGCCCCTCGAGACCGAATGGGCAATTGACGCAAAAGGCCGAGGGTCCTTGCAGCATGGGAATGGGCCTTCTTCGGCCGGTCGGTTTCCATCAACGCCACATGGTGAAAGACCTGCCAACGTCCGTCAGGTTTGATCACGGGGCTTTACGAACTTGACGAGCTTATCGATCTTTGCCATATCTACTTAACGGAGGCAAGGAATATGGCATCTCCAAAATCGAAGTCTGGTGTACGAACTGGCCCAGGCCGGCAGGCGCGGACAGCGGCTAAGTCCACACTGAAGGCGGCTTTTCTAGCACGTGTCGGCAAGAGACTGCCGAAAGGCGTTTCCGGCTCCACGCTCACAGTGTCGGACCAAGTTTCTAAAATCATAAAGGTTAATCCCGAGCGAGTGACGGCACTACTAGAGCTATATGGGGAAGCGGTCTTCAGAAGTCGCACCGGCGCTCGAGTGGTCAGCTTTCGTGTCGATGTCGACCCAGAAGGCGCGACAACTGTGACGCCTGTAGAGGAAGTCATCCCCACCCAGGCGCGAGTGCCCGAACAGGTTGGAATCGCGAGCCCCGAACTGCAGGACGCGTTGGCCGCAGCGCGCGCTCGCGGCCGGTTGCGGGCCGCCGAGATCCTCACTGCCGACGATATGCTGAGCGCCGAGGCATTCGCCGAACTGCTCGGCACCACACGGGTGACGGTGAACACGAAACGGCAGAGCGGTCAGCTTCTGGGCCTCGATGGGGCCAAGCGTGGTTTTCGCTTTCCGGTTTGGCAGCTCGACGCCGATGGTAGACCTTACGCCGAACTCGCAGCGCTTCATGAGCGATTGGGAGGGGCGTGGGCGGTCTATCGCTTTCTAGTCCAGCCGCACGGCGAGCTCGAAGGGCTGACAGGACGTGATGCCCTGGAGCGAGGCAAGACGAAGGCTGCTCTTGAAGTTGCCAAAAGCGTCGGCCGAGACTTCCGCTAGATGGCGAAGGTACTCCCGCCTAAATGCTTTGCGGGGTCAAGCCTTCAGATTCATGCGGTACTGGCCGGACTTAAGTTCGGCCGAATCTACATGGATCGTTATCCCGACCCTCTCGGCATCGGGAAAACGCCGAGCCGATTCAGTGATCCGAGGGCGCGCACTCCTCAAAACAGGTTTGGCGTGCTCTATCTGGGCGACACCATCAAGGTCTGCTTTCTCGAGGCAGTGCTACGTGATCAGCGTGACGGCGTAGTCGGCGACCTGCCGATCGACGAAAGGGAACTCTTTGCGCGCAGTTATGCCGAGATTGAGATTATCACCCCACTCAAGATGGTCGATCTGCGCGACGACCGAGCCATCATCATGGGTGTTCCGACCGATGTAGCGAAAGCAGCCCATCAGACTCTGGCGCGCGCTTGGTCGGTGGCTTTCTACAACCACCCCGAGGAGAAGGATGGTATCATCTATCCGTCCCGACTTAACGGGCACACGAACTTGGCCGTGTTCGACCACGCGATCGTGAAGCTGAGGGCGATCCGGGTGATGCAACTGGTCGCCGCACCAGGATTGGCCGCCGTGTTGAACGATTTGCAGGTCAGCATCGTCGAGCCCGATCCATAGTGGCGGGCTTGCGCGGACAATGGCGTTCTCCAAGACCCGGAAGACTAAATTATCCGGGCGGCCCTGCAAGCATTTGTGCTCAAAGTCTGATAGCTGAGGTTAGCTATTTGTTGCGTCAGAAGCGGCATCGACGTTCACCATTTGTGCCTAAAAAGTCGCATAAATGGCAAACTGAAACCGGGTGCCAATCTCATCTTCGGCTGAGGCGATAAGGCTGGAGAATGAGCGACAAGCCGCCGCGCGTCCGGCGCGTTACGCTTCCGGAGATGGCTCTTGAAAATACTTTCCAGGAGAGGCACCGAAGGCCGCGCGAAACACCGCGATGAAGGCGATGTCGCCGACGCTTCGGCCGGCGGCGAGCCACTCCACCGCTTTGAGGAGTTTCGCCTGCTGCCGCCAGGCGCGAAAACTCATGCCAGTCTCCGACTGGAAGTGACGCTGGAGGCTGCGCGGGGACATGGCGTCGACTACTGATCATCGGCGGGGCCTCCAAGGAATGATGTCCGCCTCCGCTGCGGCGAACAGGCCGGAGCCTTCTCCGAAATCATCGTGACTGAACAAGCCCTTGGACCCATCGGCGCATCGCATTATTCTGGGGGCGTGCATTTCCCCTAGGGGGCGCGGCGAGCGCGCCAGAGTCGGCGCAAAGTATCGAATGTTTGCGCGGATCGCGGCGATGGTATCGAGGGCCGACTGGCTGCAGCCGAGCGAACAAAATCCCCGTGCCTGGTCGCAAACCTCGAGCGCAGCGGCGGTCGCGATCATGTGTGGCAACATCCTCTCGCGATTGCGCCTGGTCATTCCGTTCGATTCACCGAGTTCGGCGAAGGCCGCGGTTCAGGTGGCCTCAAGCCTGAAAATTCGAGTCCTTCACGGGGACCAATTCCCTTGCCTGGCCTCGCAGAACCTGTTTCCGGCGGATCAGTAAGGGCAACCAGGCTTCGGTCCAATCAAGCATGCTGCGACCGCTCACGGTGCGATCCTCGCACCCAAATCCAGCCGCTTGTGATCTGCAATGAGGATGGAGGGCTGCAGCAGGACGGAAGCAGAACGGGCCTGTTCTAGAGGCTCGTATTCCTAAGCAAAACATCGCCCTCCACTCCGCGTGGATAGCGGGTCAGCAATTCGAACGAAGGCAAAAGATCAAGAATGGCTTGCAGGGACAGCTGACCTTCATAGAGCTCGTGGTCGCTATATTCCGTGTAGATAAAGCGCGTGTTGCTCAAGGTCTGTCTGCCGCCAGCAATGACATCTGACTCGGCTCCCTGCACATCCATCCAGATGAAATCGATCTTTTTCAGGTTCGCTTCGCTGCACCAGTCGTCAAGCCTTCGAGTTTCAACTGACATGGGGCGATCGAACCGAACCCAAGCATGTTCGACAAGATGATTCTTGGGTCGGCGTATCGAGCCAGATTGGTCCCATTCCTCCGCGCTTCCTTCTCCATTGCTTGGATGGAAATCAATCGTGCCATTTCGGTTGCTGAGCGCGATTTCAAACAGTTTCACCTTGTCCAGGTACGGATTCATGTTTTTCTTAAAGCGAGCAGCCGCGCGAGGGTCTGGCTCAAAGCAGTAGAGCTGTGCCTTCGGGCAAAGGCTGAGAAAACGTCGCGTATCGGTTCCGTCATTGCAGCCGATGTCCAGGATGACGGGATCGGTTTTTTGCAGAAGTGAAACGATATGCCGATGTACTTTTAATGAAGAGATCGGTTCCTGCATATGCATTTCCATCGAACTTTACCTCAACGCCTCAATTGCACACGCGACATCCCTGGAAGGTATATCAACCGGAACTCCGGGGGCTAGCGCCAGGCAACTGCGATTTTTTTCGCATGATCCCGCCTCGACCGCGCCGGTCGGTCCATGAATCTTTCGGAAGAAGTTGGACAGTTTGACTAGTCGGCGAGTGGCAGCTCGCATTCTCAGTAGACCTGTTCTCCCGGCCGACGTTTTCATATCCGCTATTCTCTATAATTCGTAAAATCGATTGTATTGATGGAACGCATCCGCACGATGGATGTTTGGCAAGCCATGCACCTGTGATTGGCCGGGAGAGGACTACGTTCGCCGGGTGGCGCTTACGTGGACCCGATCACGCTTCGTGGATGGACTAAGGGCGGATTTCTTCCAGGCCCAGTGTAGATGCTATGGCCGGCGGCGAGCGTGTGGCACCCTCGGCGCTGTTGAGCAGCTATCTAAGGAGCGTCCCCATGTCACCATTCTTTGATGCAAGCAGATCCCTTACCGCCCGGCGTTGGTGCACGGATCTTTTATTGGTGTGGGTTTAGGCAAGCGGTAACCGCAATAGCCTTTGTAGCGTAGCCATGCCTTTCAAACACAATGCCAGCCGCCGCCATCATAGAAGATGAAGTTCAGGGTGACGAACTGGCCAGAATATGAGGCAGGACTTCGTCATCGCGGCAGTTTGACCCTGTGGGTGACGCCGGAAGCCTGTCCAGGTGGCAAGCGCCAAGACACGTGGCGGCCAGCACCGCTATTCTGATCTGGCGGTCGAGACCACCTTGACGCTGGGCCTTGTGTTTGGCCTGCGGCTGCGCCAGGCAGAAGGCTTGCTGGAATCGGTGCTGCAACTGATGGGGCTGGCGCTTGCTGTCCCCGATCATACCACCCTGAGCCGTCGGGCGCGGGCATGGCAATCGCCCAGCAAACGGCATGATCGCCAGGTTCCGCCGGAGGGACCAGTGCATGTTCTCATCGACAGCAGCGGCCTGCAGGTCTACGGCGCGGGTCAGTGGCTGGAGGAGAAGCACGGCGCCAGATCCCGTCGCAGTTGGCGCAAGCTGCATCTGGCACTGGATGCCGACAGCGGCGAGATCATTGCCCATACCCTGACTGATCAGGACACTGGCGATGTCTCTCGAGTTGAGCCACTACTCGACCAGATTGGCGGTCCGATCGGACAGTTTACTGCTGACGGCGGCTATGACGGAAAACCGACTTACGACGCAGTCATCAATCACAGCGCGGCTGTCGCCATCGTCATTCCGCCTCGTGTCAACGCGGTCGAACCATTCGACGATAGACCTGCCGGCCAAAGGGACCAGCATATCGCCGCAATCGGCAGAGACGGCCGGATGAAATGGCAGGTCTCCAACGGTTATGGCAAACGCTCGCTGGTCGAGACCGCCATGGGGCGATACAAGTCCACCATCGGGCGGCGTTTGCGGGCACGGTCGCTTCCCTTCAGCAGACCGAAGTCGCCATCGGCTGCGCCGTCCTCAACCGCATGCTTGCCTGCGCACGCCCGAAATCCGCCCGCCGCAAGGCGGCCACGGCATAGTCTGCCGCTTCAAAGATCGACATCCGCTCAAGTCCGGACCGATGCACCAACGCCCTTCTAGGGGAGATTCTCTTTTGCCATCAGTCTCGCTCATTGGTACCTAGGCTGTGCAACGCGCAGGTAGCCACAATGGCAAAACGACCTAGCGCGCTTCAGCCCGTTCCCCCCAAAGCTTCCGAATAACCGGCTCGTACTCCGGCCTTGAACAGAATTGGCAGTCGGGCTGCCGCGGGCGCAGCGTTCGTCCCCGTGCGATTGGCAAGTCCATGGATCGATCGACCAATAGTTTGTGGTGGCTAAGCCTGCAAACGACCTGAGCATCTCAACTGCCATCAGTACGCCGGCCGGCCGATGCTATTGTGCAAGTTTCGCAGCACTGCGGGTGGCGATATCGCCCAAGACAGCATGAAGAAGCGTTCCAACTTCCTGTTCGGCGACCCCGGGTGCAATTCCTGATTCGGACAGTTGAACGAGAATTGCCTTGGCGGTGTTGCGCCAGAAGGCGTTCGCGTCCTCCCCGTTCTTGAACTCCAGGACCCGGGCGATCCCTTCGACCAACTTCCGCCGCCGATGCAGCGGAAACGCGCTTATGTTTGAATCACACATCGATCACCTCACCCCTTCAGTCGCGCGAATAAGCATTGGCGGGTGAGAAAATTTGGTTAACAGCGCTTTTTGGACAATGGACAGCAATGGAATAAAGCGTCTACCCAACAAGCCAAGAGGTGTGCCGCGTGTTGATGATCGGCGCGTGCTGAACGGCATCTTCTGAGTGCTGCGCTCCGGTGCTCCATGGCGCGACCTGCCTCAGAGCTATAGCCCGCGCACCACCTGTTGCAACCGCTTCGTCCGATGGCGAAAAGCAGGTGTGTGGCTGCGCAGTAACGAGTCTACGGCCTAAGGTTTGCGGAGCCTCACGCCGGCGCGGCTGCCGTTCTCCGGGATGAACTCGACGCCGGCGGCCTAGAGGGCGATGCGCAAGGCAGCAACGGTTCGCTCTTGTGTGGGGCTCTGTCGGGCCGCGACATCTACTTAATGTCTACTCTAGACAGTCGCCGCGACCATAACTTTGATAGCAAGTCAGGGTCGCGGGATGCCGAGCCGCTTGAAATACCGAGTTAGGTCCGGGTGCTCGCGATCGTCCTGCCTCACCCGCGCAAGTGCGTCATCATCGCCGGCGAGCGCCATAACCAAACCGCGAGCGCTTATTCTCCACGGAGCACCGGGCATTGTCTGGTTGTGAGGACGGTGCTTGATAACCAGCCGCCTGAGTGTGTCGTCGCTTACGTTGTAGTCGTACCTGAACAGATCAATGGCCCTCTGGACCGTGATCGCTCTGCCCGTGGGATGTAGAGCGGCCGAAGCCGTTCGCCCTGTTTCCGGCGCTGTTTTGACAGCGCGCGCATTGGTCATTCGGGCCATAGCGCTTTTCTGCGGCCCGGCGTTTCGCCCGACATCAAGGAACGATATCGCCCCCCATGTATTAGAGATGCATGGACACTATGGAACCCCACGGCCACGGGATGGCGGCCGACCTTTTGACATCGGAAGTTGCCAATGCCAGGCAGCGCATCCACCGGACCGAGTTCGCGCTTCAACGCACTGAAGAAATGCTGGCCGAAAATCTCGCGCTGTGCAGCAGGATACGAACTGCGGTCGAGGCCGCAGACCGCTTGATGAAGATCGATCCCCCCAGCTTTGAAGGACGTCGCGCCGGTTGAACTGGGCCGGCGTTTTCATTCGTCGTGACCTTGCGGCACCCTGCCGCAAGAGCCTGCCCTATTGGCATCACAGTGTGAGCAAACATTGGACAGAAGCATCCAACGTTCACGATGTGCAACACCGACGCCAGCCCGACACGAATCTTCAGTTCAAAGAGCCAGGATTAATGCTGCGGCAAACGAAGGTGGCACGGGGGTCTTCGCGCGAGCCAGTTATACGATCTCCCGCTCAGAAATTTGTAATAAATATTCCGACGTCCTGATGGAACATTCGTTGCGGGCGAGTTGCGGCTGATTGGGACGGACTTCCCGAATATGACAACCAGCAACAAAGCAGACCATCAGTCTGTCTCCGAAGCGTTTCGGAAAGTGATCCGTTCCGAAGGCTATCAGCATAACGTACAAACTTCTTAAATCTGGTGGTCGAACCAGAACTGTCGCCAACCCTACAGTCATTGCTTGCGGCTATTGATCGGGCCAAACGGGGGCGACGGAAGAAGTCCCGACGGAAGAAGTCCCTTAGCGGGCCGGCTGAGCGTCAGGTCCAAAGAGTATAGAGGCTCGCCTCTGGCTTGTCCCTCCGATTCCCACTCAGAAGTCTATCAAACATTCTTCTTGATTTTACCCGACACGATCATGAATGTTCCGCGTGGGTTCTCGCTGAGGTGGGAGGCCTGGTATGAACGTTTGGACGAACTGCCGACCCCGCAAAGTGACTGCACATGAGCTTGTTGAAGAGCTGATCTTACAAGCCCGTCGCGGCCAAATCATCTCCGTCAAAGAGACCATCGCAGTGGTGCGCCGAGACGGGCCGCATCTGATGGAAAGTGACTGCGAGCTGGTCGCTCTTATTGTCGAGATTGCCCCAGCCTTTGGCCTGTTTGTCGGGTTCGATCTTCGCGAATAGCCGCATGGCTCTCCACTGGTTCTCCCCTCAGTCTACGGCAGGACCGACAGCACCCAGGTTATGGACGAAAGGCGGATCGAAGCGCGCTCTATAGGTCGAGAGGGGGTCTTCGCGCGAGCCAATTATCCGATCACCCGATCAGAAACTCTAGCTAAAAAAATTGCTGACTGTTGCGGCCAGCACCGTGCCAATTTGTACGATTCGTACATGGCGTTGATGTCGGTCAGGAAGTGAGTAGATTCCCTTTCGGTGTCCCTGGGGAGGGCTGGATGAGCGTCGCGCAAAGGGTCGGTCCGCTTCTAGAGCAAGCAATCGCCGTACTCCTCAATAGGGTGGACCGTCGCGACACGGTCTCGATCAAAGTGGCGCTGCGCGAAGCGCGGGAGGCCGCGCCTTATTTGGTGGCCTCCGACGAAGAACTGACCGAGGCGATCGTCGAGGCAGCAACTGCCATGGGCCTCTGCGTGGCTTTCGACTGTGGCGAGTAGCTCTCAGCCAACTTCAGTCACTGTGGCATCGCAACAAAGCGCGCCGTCCTGCGCTATTTTCCCATTTTCAACAGTTAGAGGTAATCCGCAATTACCTTCGCAACCTGCTGCCTGTAGAACGGGAGCTGCCGGCTGAGCGAAGCTATTTGCTGGAGGAACTTGATAAGGTCGACAAAGAGTGACCGCATGGCCCGCCACTGGTTCAACCCTCCGGTCCCGGTCAAGACCGAGCGTCCCGGGATCATCCGCAACGTCAACAACGCCGAGGCAGCCGGGGAGGAGCTGATGAAGGGGACCAAACGTGGCCTTGCTGGGACCTCGCGATGCGTGTTTGCATGGCCGTACCCATCCGGTGAAGCTTTCAATTACCCACATCGTGGGCGGGGCCTATTGCCGCGTATGAATCTGCCGTGATTCTGTCCGTGACGCCGAATCACGCAAGACCGGCAGCAGCGAAGCCGCTTGGCAGGAGGATGAGCTTTCTGCGGCAGCCCTTCCCGACAAGCGTCTGGCCCGTCGGCTGCGACGGTTGCTGGATCAGATGTCGGCTGCGCCGGGCAAGCCAATCCCGGCGGCCTGCGGCGACTGGGCGGCGGCGAAGGCGGCCTACCGCTTCTTTGACAACCGGTTCTCGCCGGCCATTTCGCCGCGACCGCGGCCGGCGTTGCGGCGAGCGAAGGTCCGATCCTTATCCTGCAGGACACGACCGAATTTATCTACAGCCGCGCGCAGCCGGGCAAAATCGGCTTCACCAAGACCATCAACGCCGGGCGCTACAAGGCCGGCCAGCCCAACGTGCTGACCTTGTGCGGGGTGCTGATGCATTCGAGCTTGGCCGTCACCCTCACCGGCACGCCCCTCGGTCTGACGGCGGTGAAGTTCTGGACCCGAACGGAATTCAAGGGAACGCTCGCGCTCAAGCGGCACATCAATCCCACGCGCGTGCCGATCGAGACGAAGGAGAGCTACCGCTGGCTGGAGAACTTGCGTCAGTCCATCGCGCTCGTGGGCGCGCCCGAGCGCTGTGTGCATGTGGGTGACCGGGAGAGCGACATCTACGAGCTCTATTGCACCGCGCAGGACCTTGGTACCAGCTTCCTCGTGCGGGTGCAGACGAACAGGCTCGCCGAGCGGCCTGCCGATGCTGGCCCACACGATCCTGCGAATCGCGTCTTTACCCAACTTGCGGCGGCGCCTTGGGCGGGACGTCATCGCATTACGATCGATCAGGACGAGACGACCTGGCTGCGGGTGAAGTTCGCCGCCATCAACACATTGCCGCCTGTGGGCAAACAGAAGCGCTACAGTCCGCAGGTTCTGACATGCATCCATGCCCTCGAAGAGGATCCGCCGGCCGGTCGCGAGCCGATCGACTGGAAGCTGGTAACCAACCTGCCGGTCGAAGATCTCTCCGTGGCGGTCGAGAAGCTCGGCTGGTACGCTCTGCGCTGGAAGGCGGAGGTGTTCCACAAGGTCATGAAGTCCGGCTGCCGCGCCGAGGAGGCGAGGCTCGAGACCGCAGAGAGGCTGGCCAAGTTCCTCGCTCTCATCGCAGTGGTCAGCTGGCGAATATTCTTCGTCACTATGTCGGCGCGCGCCAAGCCAGACGCCGCGCCCGACAGCGTTCTCACCTTCGCCGAGATCACTGCGCTCGACCAGATCGACGCGTCCCGAACGCGACCACGCCTCCAACGTCCCACGCTCGCCGCCTACCTGCTGCAAATCGCCATGCTTGGCGGCTATCTCGCCCGCAAACAGGACCCGCCTCCTGGTAACATGGTCGTCTGGCGCGGCATGACCCGCTTGCACGACATCGCCTTCGGCATCTCCATTGGATCAAGCCGACGATGTGGGTAATTGAAAGCCGGTGAAGCCTTCACCGGATGGGTACAACAGCACCGCGAAGCTGACCGGCTGAACGAGGCATACAATGGAAAATTTCGCATACTGAAGGGCATCGAGGCGGACATCCTGGCGGATGGCTCGCTCGATTACCCGAATCATATCTTGGAGCAGTTCGATTTCGTCGTCGCGAGCGTGCACAGCCGCTTCAAGTTGCCCAAGAAGGAACAGACGGAGCGTATCATTGAGGCGATCGGAAATCCTCGGACGACAATTATCGGGCACATGACCGGTCGCCAGCTGTTGCGCCGGCCCGGTTATGATCTCGACGTCGACAAAGTCCTCAAAGCGTGTGCGAAACACGGCGTCGCTGTCGAAATCAACGCACATCCGTGGCGACTCGACCTCGACTGGCGCTGGCATCAAAAGGCACTCGATCAGGGCTGCATCTTCAGCATCAATCCGGACGCTCATTCGATCCGCGAGCTCGACCACATGCATTGGGGTGTCGAGATGGCGCGCAAGGGCGGTGTTCCTGCGAAGCGGGTCCTGAACGCGATGCGTTTGACGGCCCTTCTTGCGCATCTCGCACGGCGCAGGCAAACGTCCTAAACTGCTTGTGCGCCCGGCCTATCAGCGCAGGAGTCCGTCATTCTCAAAATCTTCCCAGCCGCGCAAACTGGAGTGCGCGTTCTCATCGGGGCCGTAGCCAGTTGAAGCTGCAGTTCCGCGACCGCTTCTTTGAGCACGTTTCATAGCGGCCTTCCCCGCGGCTCGCCGCCTATTCTCTGCAGCTGTCGCTGCGTCCTGTTCGCGCCAGACCGTGACCAGGTCGCGGTCAAGCACATCCTCCACGTGCTGCGGGTCGAACACGTGAAAGGTGATGTTCCTTGCCCGCCCGCGGAGTTTCACCGTTTTCGTCCCGGCGCTCTGCAAGCGACCATCTTTCAACCAGCGGTGCCGTTCGGCCGTCGAGATCGTCAGAATGTCCTCGATTTCACGGGGGATTACGGGCAGGTCTTCGATATTCTGCAGTGCTTTGGATACGATCCCGAATACCACCTGCACATCATTCTCGGCGCCCTCAGACAGGCGCAGGGTAAGCACGCGGGACTCGATATTGAGCAGTTTCCTGAACTCCGTTGGAAGGCGGGCGCGTATTTCGAGAAAAATACCCCTCGCTCTGACGGACGATCCAAACGTTGCAGCTGGGGTTAAAGGCCACTCTCCAATCAGCTTCGCTGTTGCATTGATTTTTCGGCGCGTGGACATGCCCCTTTATATAGGTCACCGATTGTCGGCAGCGATGAGCCGATCGCAAAGCCAACATGAGTTCTAATCCGCCAGCGGTCTGAACCACGATGCCCTAAAGGCGCAACCACGATTGTTAGCGGGGCCGCTTGCAACTCCGGCTAACAGGAAGCGGCCGAGTTGATCTCGAAGTGCGATATCAGGCGCGTTGCCGCCTGGCGGCTGTACGTGGGCCACAACCTGACCGTCCGTGATTGGGAGCCACATGGCTAATGCGGCTGTTCCGCTATTGAGCCTCGACATGCGTTTTCGGGACCCACCCCGTCGGATTCAATCGTGAATCCCGCATCGATCGCGCTTCGCGCAATGAGATCGCCAAGTTGCCAGTCCGTGAGTTCGCAAAAGGGAAGCATTCTCCTCACGGTGTGGCTAACCTCGGACATCGAAATGCTCGGGCTGCCGATGTTGTCGATCAGGTGGCGGACAATCGCTTGGCGAACGTCCGATAAGGTAGGCGTCTGCGCGAGCGCAGGCATCACCGGCCCTATGAATGGAGCCGTGGTTCTGCGGCCACGGCTGTTTTTAAGTCGAAAGCGACTGGCACACCGTGAATAATGGATGCTGCCGCCAAGAGCTCCTCCAGCTCGCGGTCGGTGGCCCTGCATGCGGGCATGAGTGTTCGGATGGCGCGGATTGCCTGTGCTATCGAAAGGAAGTGGGCCTTGCCTCTGGAGAGAACATAGGCTTCGGCGGCTCTTTCAACCGTGACTGTGTCAAAAGTGGTGGTCATCGAGAATTCCTCCCTGAACCCTGACCCACACGATTTACGGCACGAATTCGGTAGCTTGCAAGGGTTTGTCTGATTTAGGACAGTTAGGCGGAGGCTAGGCCGAAGTGACTTTGCTCCTCCTCCCCGTAAGCACCATGCGTGAGTCGTATCATTCCAACGCGGTCGATAATCGTGATCTCGCCGCGCTTGGCGTGAACCAGCCCCCGATATTCAAGCATTTGGAGGGCCGTGGTAACGCCGGGGCGCTGGGCACCAAGCATTGTCGCCAGGAATTCATGCGTCAGGTAGATCTTATTTCCTTCGACGCGGTCTTGGACCATCAGCAACCAGCGGGCCAAGCGCTCCTCGATTTTGGAGTGGCCGTTGACCAGTGCCGTCCGGGACGACTGGATGAGGAACGCGTGGGCATAGCGAAGCAGTGACTCGCGAAGGGATTGGCTCTCCGCAATCGCAGAGCGAAGAGCTTCAACCGGGAGGATCCAGCCATTACCTGCGACTTGGATATAGGTTTCATTGGGCGACTTGTCCTGGCCGAGAATAACGGCAACTCCTGTCATGCCGTCGTGGCCGACGATGCCGACCTCGCTTTGCCGCCCTCCGGTCATCGTAGCGACCACCGACGCGATGCCCATCTCTGGAAAATACACACGCTCGATCGGCTGATAAGAGACTTCCAGCTGGTCTTTGATGTTGAGTTCGACGTGATGCAGTGATGGCCTCAAAAGCGCGAAATCCTCCGAGGAGAGGGTTTTCAACACATGGTTGCGAAGAAGGGATTGGGGCATGGCTCTCTCTCCCATGCGGGCAAGAGCACGTACCTCTTACTGTCGGCTGCGTCCGACGCGCTGGCGGCCGATGTGGGAAGCATAGCCTTCAAATGTGCGGTTGGCAAAGAGTCCGTGCCTGGCGACAATGACATCGTCATCCCCCAAGACCACGATGCATCGCCACTTCGGGAGGAGGAGTATTTCGTCCTCTGCCCGGCGTGCGGCCAAGCGTTCGACATCAGGTGTATGGCAGAGGCGCTTCATCACAACGAGCTAGGCCACGAGCCATACGACCTCGACTCGTAGTCGGCAGTGATCGACGACCGTCGATGAGCGTTTGGAGATGTCCCTTCAGGCCTCTATACGAGCCGGATCGAGACCAGCACCGAGGGTAAGCTCTCGCTCATCTGGCCGGTCGCGTTGCCGACCGATCGGCCTGACGAATCCCTGTCGCGAGGGCGGATCTTCGCCGGCACGCTATGTCTTGATGATACCTTGCGGGCTTTCAGCAACGACTTGATGCCGTTGTGGTCGTCGTCGATGCGGCCGCGGCCGACCGAAAGCTTCGACAACGTATGCACCGCATGCGACAGTTGTTGTTCATCCAGGCGACGGCGCCTACTCCACCGCAACCATGTCGCCCAGTTCTGTCACGACGCTCCGAAGCAGACCTGCTCCCGGGATCGGGTGCCGGGACCAACATGTGATCTCCATAATGCGTAAGAGCCGGAGGCCCATCGCCGGCGACAAGGCGCTCATTGCAGAGAAAGGTTAACGATCGATCGGATGCCCGCGTTGCCTTCACGCGCAATGTTGCTGGGCGCCTCCTTCGACAGCGCGCACATGCGACACGTCCTGGCCGCGCGCGCCGCCTGTTGCCGAGAGCGACGATCGCGAATGCGCGAACGGCTGGACGGCAGGTGAAGCGGGGTCGCGATAGGCGCACATCGGACTTGCTTCACCGGTAGTCCGAAGACGCCAGCGACGCTATCTGACCGAAAGCAAACAGAAGCTAGGCGTGCCCCACTGAAAGCACAAGCAAGCGCAAAGGTTCCTCAACTGATGCTCGGCTGGCGGCAACCTGCTCGCCAGCCGAGTTGAGTTCAGGCGGTGGTCGGGGCAGACTGGCCAGCCACACGCTGGTGATTCCAACCTTTGCCGATGTGCCAATCAGCAACCTTGGTCGGTCTTTTTCACCTGGCCCGGCGCGGCGGTCTTGGCTGTCGTGTCCTGCTGACCTGGCGCCGCCTGCTGAGCGCTGCCAGTCTGCTGGCCGGGCGCACAGTCTCTGGCCGAGTTCGCATTTGTGGTGCCGCTGGTCGTGGTCGTGTCGGTGCCTTGATCGCCGGACATGTTGGTGCCGCTGCTCGTCGTGCCGGTGCCCTGATCCGTCGTGCTGGGCATGGTTGTCGTGGTCGAGGTTCCGCTCGAAGTTCCGCTGGTCGTCTGGGCAAAGGAAAGCCCGGCCGACACCGCCAGCACGGCCGAAGCCAAAAGGATGCGTTTCATGTTCTTTCTCCTGTCTGAATGCGCGGGATGCGCCTGGCAAATCGAACAGGCAGACAGAAGGAGTGTTCCCCCAAGAAGCTCAACTTTTGTCACTCTGGTCGTAGGCCAGCGTTAGGATGGCGGGCGTATATTAGAAGCCTCTTGAAGAAGACGCTGTCCGCACCAGAATCCATGGCATGGCTCGGGGAATAGGCATTGGTGACCAGGTGTCGATTACTGCCACGGTTCGAAGGCGGATAACAGAGGACCGCGTAAGCGTCTCGATCCCAGGTTACGATTTCCCACATTCCATCATCGACCACATCAAGGTGAACCGAGGCCAGCAAATCGACCTGAAAGGCGAGGTCACGCGCATCGACGAGGACACCGTGACGATCGACCTCGGGCCATTGGTCACGGTCGACCGTGACAAGGTCCGGTTGGTAGAGAAATATAGGCCGCCAAACCGACGAAAGGCACTTGTCGTTGCCCCGGATTAGAACCGACAACATCGCGACAGGCTATGAGGGCAGGCCGCATGACGGGCCGGTAGAGGACGAGTCGAAGCACATGGTCTACTGCCCAGTCTGCGGCCAAACGTTCGACGCGCGCGATCTTGGACAGGTGTTCCACCACGCTGAGCCGCAGCACGAGCCGCTTCCGGTCGAGCAATAGTCCAACGAGTTGAGCTCCGGCGGCAGACCGACGTCGAGACCCTTCAGCGCGCCACCGACGTACGTTGAATGAGAAAAGGGTGCTGCGTGCACCGCGCCTTCCCCGCGCGCCGATGCTCCACCTGGACCGCAAAAAAGTCCCGCCGCACTGCCAGAACGGCGGGACCGATCAAACGCTTTGCACCAGGCGGGGGGATGCGGGGGGTTGGGCTTGCCAGGTGAGCGCGGACCGTAACCAACCCTAAGCGCCACAGCGGCAACGCGTCCACCAACCGCCGGTTGGAGCGACAGGACGATTGAGCCGCCGGCAGGTCAGGTCATCCCGGATCGCTATCGCTCGCAACCAGAGGGTAGCGGAAATTGTTGCGGATGTGGTCGTTGAAATAGCGGCCCTTGGCGAACGCGGCCCGGAACGCGGCAAAGGTTTCCGACGGTACCCCCTCAAACTCGTACCGTTTACCGCTGGCGACGAACCACACCGAGAGGGTCCTTCTATCCAGATCATATTCCATCTTGCGGATCGATGTGGAGGGCATGAGTACCACAGGCCGAGGCCCGCGCCTTTGCCGTGAGCGCGGGCCGATCGGGATACCGATCTGCAGCAATACCTGGAGGGGGAGGATTCGCTGCGTGCACCGAACTTTCGCGGCGGTCCCGTGTTCCATCGAGATACACAAAAAGGTAGCTGCACCTTTCGGCATCACGCGGACGTCGGATTTCTGAGAAAGCGCGAGCGTCAATACTAACTTCTGGTGATGGAATCTTCCCGTGAGATAGGCACGTTCCAGGGCGAAAGGAGTGCCCCGCCATGACCGTCCTCGCCTACAACCTTGCCAATGACGTCAAAGGATTATGGAGGGTCGTCTTCGTGCCGGACGAACTGCATTTGTATGTGGAATTCAGCCAGCCAGACGCCGACACAAACCCGGCTGATTGGATGAGCGTTGATGATTTCCTTGCATGGCGGCCGAAAGGCGCACTCCACGAGCGAGCGCGCGACAGCTTGGTTTCGCTCATTTGCAAGGCGCTGACAGGGCGATGAGACACGGGAAACCCGCACCGAGATCGAGTGCGAGCGCCGCGAGTGGGCCTAGGGCCCCACAGGCCAGTGCGACCCCGCCGCCGGCAAACCGCGGCGGGCGAGTGCCTCGGGGACACGATGGTAGATTGCTAATGCGTTCGCGCGTGTGGCCTTAAGTCGCAAACTATTGGCTTCAGAAGCAGGGCGTAGGGCTTCATTGATGGTGCTACCAACACCATATGGTGATCCATAGCTCTCAAAACGAGAGAAGCTCGTCCCGACGGGTCGCACTGCGGCCGTCAGCTGGTAATTGCTACGAACTAGGAAACCATCATGCCTGAAAATATCAGACCAACTTCGAGAGACGTCCCCCTCATTCAGCTAGGCCTCTATCAGTGCCGCTTCCCGGTAAGCGAAGACGCTTCTGTACCTGGCGGTTATCGTTTTTGTGCTGGGCCAACTTCGCCGGATCGCGTCTACTGCGATCACCACCACAACATTGTGACCGCCGTGGACCCTCGTCGAGCCCGTTCGGGTCTTCACCTCGCTCAACGACGCGCCGCGTAAGCCTGACTGGCGGCGGCCTCCCGGCCAGGCGCTATGCGCTCCAAGCCCTTGGCTACGACGTTGCCGTCGGCGGTCTGGCCCATCCTGCCTTATGCCGTCTTCGCCGATTTATCCCCCGTCGCCCGATTGAGAACGACGACTTCTCGCCGAGCCTTTCAGCTCGCTACTCGCACAAACGCGTCGGCTCCAAAGGTTTGTCTGTCAGCACATCTTCAATGTGCCCGCGCCTGAAGCCCCAACATCTTCTGCGACCAAACCGCGTACCTGGCACCGCCGATCGGTTGCTGCGGCGGATTTTCGCTGTTCGCAGCTGAACAATGCCTATCAACCTTGTCATCGCACCTAGTCGCACGTAGCGGCCGTTCGAATTCTCATCGCTCGGCGCGATGTTTGGTCCGTCTGGCCAGAAGAGCGGAGCAAGCCATTGACACCCACGAAGTTGCTGATTGGGCAGATCGCTGTCGTATTCGCAATTGTCATTCTTGGCGTGTGGACTGCAACCCAATGGTGCGCCCATATGCTCTCCTATCAGCCGCCACTCGGCGCGCCATGGTTTGTGACAGTCGGCTGGCCGATCTACCAGCCGTGGAAACTGTTCGAATGGTGGTTCCAATTTGACGCCTATGCGCCTGAAGTCTTCGACAAGGCTGGCATACTTGCCGGAGCCAGCGGGTTCCTGGGCTGTGCCGCCGCGATAGCTGGGTCCCTCTGGCGCGCACGGCAGCGGGGGTTGGTCACCACCTATGGGTCCTCACGATGGGCCATGAAGCTGGAGATCGAGAAGGCGGGGCTGTTTCAGCCGGCCGGCGTTTTCCTTGGCGGACTGAATTATCGCTATCTGCGCCATGACGGACCAGAACACGTCATGGCCTTTGCGCCGACACGTTCGGGCAAGGGCGTCGGACTCGTTGTTCCAACCCTTCTTTCCTGGACCGGCTCGGCCGTCATTCACGACATCAAAGGCGAGAACTGGCAGCTGACCTCTGGCTGGAGGTCGAAGTTCTCGCACTGTCTCTTGTTCAATCCGACCGATCCGAGATCGGCGCGGTACAACCCGCTGCTGGAAGTGCGCAAAGGTCCAGATGAGGTCCGCGACGTTCAGAACATCGCCGACATTCTCGTCGATCCGGAAGGCGCGCTGGAGCGGCGGAACCATTGGGAGAAGACCAGTCATTCACTCCTAGTTGGCGCCATCTTGCACGTGCTCTACGCCGAAGAGGAAAAGACACTCGCCCGTGTCGCCACCTTCCTGTCGGACCCGCAACGCTCATTCGCTGCGACACTGCAGCGGATGATGACCACAAACCACCTCGGCACGGTGGACAAGCCTCAGGTCCATCCGGTCGTGGCCTCGGCGGCTCGTGAGGTGCTGAACAAGTCAGAGAACGAGCGCTCAGGCGTTCTCTCGACCGCCATGTCGTTTCTCGGGCTCTATCGTGATCCAACGGTGGCCGCGGCAACATCGGCCTGCGACTGGCGCATTGCCGACCTTGTGGATGCCGATCGACCGATGTCGCTGTATCTGGTCGTGCCGCCGTCAGATATCTCGCGCACTAAGCCCCTGGTGCGATTGGTGCTCAATCAAATCGGCCGGCGGCTGACCGAGCGCCTGGAGGGCGATCCAAAGAAGAGCCGCAAGCATCAGCTCCTGATGATGCTGGATGAATTTCCGGCGCTCGGTCGGCTCGACTTCTTCGAGACTGCGCTCGCCTTCATGGCAGGCTACGGCATCCGCGCTTATCTGATAGCGCAATCGTTGAACCAAATCTCCAAGGCCTATGGCGAGAACAACGCCATTCTCGACAATTGCCATGTGCGGATTGCCTTTTCCTCAAATGACGAGCGCACGGCCAAACGCATCTCGGACGCGCTCGGTACCGCGACGGAACTCAGATCGATGCGCAACTATGCCGGCCATCGGTTGGCGCCCTGGTTGTCCCACGTCATGGTAAGCCGCCAAGAGACCGCTCGCCCCCTGCTGACGCCGGGTGAGGTGATGCAGTTGCCGCACGCTGACGAACTAATCCTGGTTTCGGGATTGCCGCCGATTCGCGCCAAGAAATTGCGTTATTACCAAGATCCGAATTTCACGGAGCGAGTGCTGCCTTCGCCGGTGCTGCGCGACGGTGCCTACGCGGATCGGCCCACGTCGCGCCCGGACGATTGGAGCGGACAGGTGCGCGGCGTGGATCGGCGTCTTGCTGGCGACGACGACAGTGCCGGCGCGGCCATCGAAGACGGAGGTGTCCAGCAGCAGCGCCATCCGGGCCTGCCCGAAGAACGGACCCTCGTCGCCCAGGAGCCTGATCAGGGCGATCTGTTCACGCCCGCAGACGATGACTGCGAGACGCTCGCCGACAAGCGCGTCATGGATCGGATTTCCACCGCAGCACGTGCGTACGGCCTCAACGAGGGAATGGGCGACGACAAGGACATCGTGCCCGGCTTCTGAACGGCGCGCCATACGCGGGCGCATCTCAGCGTAGATAACGGCCGTAAGCGATTTCGAGGATCTCGACGATGCTCGTTCCCGTCACCGGTGCATCAGCGCCGGTCAGAGGGAACGAGCAGCATGAAGCCCCACCGCATTCGTCACCAGTTTTTGCTTGAACCCGAGTTGAGCGAGAAGCTGGAGAACCTCAGCCGCAATCCATCGACCACCAAATCGGCCATTGTGGCGCACGCGGTCGAGGCCTTTATCGAGCGCCGTGGGGAGAATGAACTCGACCAGCGCTACGGCAAGAGGCTCGACCGTCTTTCCCGCGACCTCGGACATGTCAGGCGCGATGTCGAGATGATCCTGGAGAGCCTGGCGCTCTTGATCCGCTTTTCGATCACGCTTCATGCTCACACGCCGGTGCCGGACAGGGCCACGCAAGCGATTGCCCAGGAGCGCTTCGACAAATTCGTTGAACAGGTCGGCCGCCAAATCGCTTCCGGGAAACGGTCACTTGGCACCGACGATCGCAGGGGAGGGGAAGGATGAGTTCTCATCCGGAAGCCGACCATCGCCGCCGCGTCATGCTGCGCACCGCCATGGGTCCGGCGATCACCGAAGCCCTTGCCGATCCGACCGTCATTGAGGTGATGGTCAATCCCGACGGTGCGCTGCGGCTCGACCGGTTGGGTGAAGGCCGGGTCGACACCGGCGTGCACATGCATCCTTCTGAGGCCGAACGCATCATCCGCCTGGTCGCCTCCCACGTGCGCGCCGAGGCGCATGCTGACAATCCGATTGTCAGCGCCGAATTGCCATCGGGCGAGCGCTTCGAGGGTCTGCTGCCGCCTGTCGTGCTGGGGCCATGCTTCGCCATCCGAAAGCCTGCGGCGAAACTCTACACGTTGGCCGACTATGTCGCCGACCGGGTCATGCTGCCGCTGCAGGCCGATGCGCTGAAGAAGGCGGTCCGCGAGCGGCGCAACATCCTGGTCGCCGGCGGCACGTCGTCGGGCAAGACAACACTTGCCAATGCGCTGCTGGCACAAGTCGCCGATTGCGACGAGCGGGTGATCCTGATCGAGGACACGCGCGAACTGCAATGCGCGGCGAAGGATTGCGTTGCCTTGAGGACGAGGCGGGGGTCGGTCACGCTCGCCGATCTCGTGCGCTCGACCCTGCGGCTCAGACCCGACCGCATCATCGTGGGCGAAGTCAGGGGCGCGGAAGCCCTGGACATGCTGAAGGCATGGAACACCGGGCATCCCGGCGGCATCGCGACGGTTCACGCCAATTCGGCGCGCTCCGCTCTCTACCGTATCGAGCAGCTCGCCCAGGAAGCCGTCGTCACCGTTCCCCGCCGCCTCATCGCTGATGCGGTAGATCTGATCGTCTTCATCGCTGGGCGCGGATCCTCGCGCCGCATTGACGCGATCGCTGAGGTCACCGGTCTCGACAGCAGCGGTGATTACGCCGTCACCCCGCTCACACTTCCGCAACTCCAGCAGTTTTGAAAGGTCACCTCATGCTCAAGAAGCTTCGCTTCCTTTCGTCCACCGCGCTCGCGTTTCTTCTCACCGTCCCGGCCCACGCAGCGGGCTCCGGCATGCCTTGGGAACAGCCGCTGCAGCAGATCCTTGAGTCCGTGCAGGGACCGGTCGCCAAAATCGTCGCGGTGATCATCATCATCACCACCGGCCTGACCCTTGCTTTCGGTGACACGGCAGGCGGTTTTCGCCGGCTGATCCAGATTGTCTTCGGCCTGTCGATCGCCTTCGCGGCATCGAGCTTCTTTCTCTCCTTCTTCTCCTTCGGCGGCGGGGCACTCGTCTGATGGCCACCGGAGAGCAGCATGTCGAGGGTTTCGAAGTCCCCGTTCACAGGGCATTGACTGAGCCGATCCTGCTGGGCGGCGCGCCGCGAGCGGTGGCGATCCTCAACGGCACGGTGGCCGCGGCAATAGGCCTTGGCCTGCAGCAGTGGATCGCCGGACTGGCGCTCTGGATCGCCGGCCACACCCTCGCGGTCTTTGCCGCTCGCCGCGATCCGGACTTCGCCAGCGTGATTGTCCGTCATCTTCGCCTGAAGGGGTGGCTTGCATGCTGAACCTTTCGGAGTATCGCGGCAAAGCCGATCGGCTTGCCGACCATCTACCCTGGGCCGCTTTGGTCGCGCCCGGCATCGTGCTCAATAAAGACAGTAGCTTCCAGCGAACCTTCCGGTTCCGTGGCCCCGACCTTGAAAGCGCGACCGAAGCCGAGTTGGTCGGCATCTGCGCACGAGCCAACAATGCGCTACGAAGGTTGGGCTCCGGATGGGGGTTGTTTTTCGAGGCCGAGCGCGTTGAAGCGCTGGGCTATCCGAGCTCGGCTTTTCCCGATGCTGCCTCATGGCTGGTCGATGAGGAACGGCGCGCGGCCTTCGAGGGCAAGGTCGCGCACTTCGAGAGTCGCTATCATCTGACTTTGGTCTTCATGCCGGCGCCAGATGGCCAGGCGCGGGCGGAAAGCGCACTGGTCGACTCGCATCACTCGGGAGGGGCTAGAGACTGGCGCCAGGAGCTGGCGTGGTTTCGCGACGAGACCGACCGCGTCCTGGATTTGCTGTCCGGCTTCATGCCGGAAGTGCGCGCCCTCGATGATGCCGAGACGCTAACCTATCTGCACGGCACAATCTCGACCTACCGCCATCCGGTCGCCATGCCGGAAACGCCAATGTATCTCGACGGTGTTCTGGTTGACGCGCCGCTTACCGGCGGCCTGGAGCCGATGCTGGGTGAGCAGCATCTGTGCACCCTCACCATCCTTGGTTTCCCGAACGTCACCCGGCCAGGGATCCTCGACGCGCTCAACCATCAGGATTTCGCCTACCGCTGGATGACGCGCTTCATCCCGCTCGACAAGACCGAAGCCACAAAGACACTGACCCGGTTGCGCCGTCAGTGGTTTGCCAAGCGCAAATCGGTCGCAGCCATCCTGCGCGAGGTCGTGACCAACGAACCCGTCCCTCTCGTCGATAGTGACGCCGACAACAAGGCGCTCGATGCGGATGCCGCCCTTCAGGCATTGGGCGGCGATCACGTCGGCTTCGGCTATCTCACCACAACGGTGACGGTATGGGACCAGGACCGACAGGCTGCCGCGGAAAAGCTCCGAGCGGTTGAGCGCATAGTCAATGGGCTCGGCTTCACCACGATCCGTGAAAGCATCAATGCGGTCGAGGCGTGGCTCGGCTCGTTGCCCGGTCATGTCTACGCTAACGTTCGCCAGCCGCTCGTTCACACGCTGAATCTTGCCCATGTCATGCCGCTGTCGTCGGCGTGGGCCGGTCCGGTGGATAACGAGCATCTCGCCAACGTGACTGGGACCGAATCCCCGCCGCTTCTCTTCGCAGAGACCAACGGGTCGACACCGTTTCGGCTTTCCACCCACGTTGGCGATGTCGGCCACATGCTGGTCGTTGGGCCGACCGGTGCCGGCAAGTCGGTTCTGCTTGCGCTAGTCGCTCTGCAGTTTCGACGCTATGCCGGGGCGCAGGTCTATGTCTTCGACAAGGGCAATTCGGCTCGTGCGGCAACACTGGCCATGGGCGGAGAACACCACGCGCTGGGCGCGGATGGTGCGCTTGCCTTCCAGCCACTGAGCAATATCGGCGACCAGGCTACTCGCAGCTGGGCGGCGGAATGGATCGCCGGCCTCGTTGCCCATGAGAATGTCACCGTTACGCCGGAGGTAAAGGAGGCGATCTGGTCGGCACTCATCAGCCTTGCCACTGCGCCGGTGCAGGAACGCACGCTGACGGGCCTGTCGGTTCTGCTTCAGTCCAATGGGCTCAAGGCCGCGTTGATGCCCTACACGCTCGACGGTCCCTTCGGCCGGCTGCTCGATGCCGATGAAGATCGGCTGGCTTTGTCGGATGTGCAGTGTTTCGAGACCGAAGAGCTGATGCACAGCCAAGGCGCTGTGCTCCCGGTGCTCACCTATCTGTTCCATCGTCTCGAGGAGCGGTTCGACGGACGGCCGACGCTGCTGATGCTCGACGAGGCGTGGGTCTATCTCGACAACCCGTTCTTTGCCGCCCGCATCCGTGAATGGCTGAAGGTGCTGCGAAAGAAGAACGTGTCGGTGATCTTTGCCACGCAGTCGCTTGCCGACATCGCTGGCTCTTCCGTCGCGCCGGCGATCATCGAGAGCTGCCCACAGCGCATTTTTCTCCCCAATGACCGTGCCGTGGAACCGCAGGCGCGGGTGGCTTATGAGCGATTTGGTCTGAACGAGCGGCAGATCGAATTGGTCGGCCGTGCCACACCGAAGCGCCAGTATTATGTGCAGTCGCGCCGCGGCAACCGCCTCTTCGAGCTCGGGCTCGGCCCGATCGCTCTTGCGCTCTGCGGCGCCTCTGATCCGGCCACGCAAGCTTTGATCGACAGCGTCCTGTCAGAGCACGGGCAGGACAGCTTTGCCTCCCGGTTCCTGAGTGCGCGCGGCCTCGATTGGGCTGCCGAGCTTCTCCAGCAATTCCCTCAACCAGACAAGGAGCAATCGTCATGATGCGGCGCCGCCTTCTCACCAGCCTGATCACCGTTTCCCTAATCGCAAAACCGATGGCCGACTACGTCCAGCCGGCCCACGCCCTAATCGTGTTCGATCCGTCGAATTATGCGCAGAACGTGCTGACAGCGGCACGTTCCCTGGAGCAGATAAACAACCAGATCCAGTCGCTTCAGAACCAGGCGACGATGCTGCAGAACATGGCGCGCAACCTTCAGCGCCTGGATTTTTCTTCCGTCGGCCAGCTCACAGGTTCGCTCCAACGGATCGACGGCCTGATGACCCAGGCCAGCGGCCTGAGCTTCGATCTCGACAAGCTTCAGAACCAGTGGCGTGTGCAATATCCGGAAAGCTACGACGCCACAATCAAGGTCAGCGATGTGGCGAGCGCCGCGCGCGAGCGCTGGCAAAACGCCATGCAGGCGTTCCGCCAAACCATGAGCGCGCAGTCGCAGATCGTGGAGAACGTGCGTGCCGACGGCGACCTGCTTACCGATCTCGTCAACCGCAGTCAGGGCGCGGCAGGTGCCCTTGAGGCAAGCCAGGCCACCAATCAGCTGATCGCGCTTTCGACCAAGCAGCAGATTCAGATCCAGACGCTGCTCGCGACCCAGTTCCGGGCTGAAGCCGAAGATGCTGCCCGCAAGGCGCAGTCCGAGGAAGCCGCCCGCGAGACGACGAAGCGTTTCCTGGGCACCGGAACGGCCTATCCCGGCAACTGATCAGCAGTTCTTCGAGACAACGAGGAAGGCGGCGACATGAACGACCTCGGCGTCATTGATCGCTTCATGGAGACTTTTACCCGCTATATTGATAGCGGGTTCGGTCTGCTTTCGGGCGACGTCGCCTTTCTCACCACCATCCTGATCGGCATCGACATCACGCTGGCAGGCCTGGTCTGGGCGTTCGGCGGCGAGCCCAATGTTCTTGGCCGGCTTGTCCGAAAAGTGCTCTATGTCGGCGCCTTCGCCTTCATCCTGAACAATTTTAAGAACCTCGCCGACATCATCTACCATTCCTTTGCCGGGCTCGGCATCAACGCATCGGCCGGCAATCTGTCCGCCGACAGTCTCCTGCGGCCAGGCCGCATTGCCGCGGCCGGCTTCGAGGGCGCCTGGCCGCTGCTCAATCAAGCGAGCCAGCTAGTCGGCTTCCCCGAGATCTTTGGCAACGCGCTGACCATCTTCGTGCTGCTTCTCGCCTGGTTTCTGGTCCTCATCGCCTTCTTCATTCTTTCAATTCAGCTCTTCATCACTATCCTGGAGTTCAAACTCACCACATTGGCCGGTTTTGTTCTGGTGCCCTTCGCGCTCTGGAACCGCTCGGCGTTTCTGGCCGAGCGCGTGCTCGGCAATGTGATCTCGTCGGGCATTAAGGTGATGGTGCTTGCTGTCATCGTCGGCATCGGCTCCACGCTCTTCGGCGAGTTCGCTTCCGCGCTGCAAGGCAAGGAGCCGGACTTGGCCGCGGCCATGTCACAGGTACTGGGCGCGTTGGCGCTGCTTGGGCTCGGCATTTTCGGGCCGGGAATTGCCTCGGGTCTTGTTTCCGGCGCGCCGCAGCTTGGCGCGGGAGCCGCACTCGGAACCACCGCGGCGGCCGCCGGATCAACGCTCGTTGCCGGAGGTGCGGCGCTTGCCGGCGCGCGCATGGCAACCGGCGGCGGTCTCGCCGCCGTTCGAGCCGGCACGGCCATGGGATCGGCTGCTTCCACAGCTTGGCAGATGGGGCGTGCAACATCGCCCGAGTCCGGCCTCTCCGGCGTAGCTGCTGGACTGCAGGGCGTTGCCGGCGCAACTGGCGGCGCCGCGATGCGGGGAATGCGATCTGCAAAAGAACCATTCCGGCGCAGCGCCGATGCCGGCCGCAATGCCGCCTGGACCGCGACGGGCGGCACGCCGACCGCATCAACGACCGGAAACCCTGCCGCGTCAGGTGCCAATGCCGCGCCGGCGTGGGCGAGGCGCTTGCGTTCCCAACAGACCGCGCGCGCCCATCGCCACGCCGCCACGCAGGCCGTCCGCGATGGCGATCGGGGTGGAAGCGGGGCCAACCCCTCTCTCAACGATAAGGAAGACTAGATGCTCTTCAAGCGACCTGTTCAGCGTTACGGGAAGACGCCCCACCCCGTCACACCATACCAGAAGGCCGCCCAACTTTGGGACGAGCGCATCGGCACTGCGCGCGTGCAGGCAAGGAACTGGCGCCGGATGGCCTTTGGCTGCCTCGCTCTGGCCATCGGGCTCTCTGGTGGACTCTTGTGGCAGTCGATGCAGGGCCGCGTCGTGCCTTATGTTGTCGAGGTCGACCGCTTCGGTGAAACACGGGCTGTCGCGCCGGCAATCCAAACCTACGAGCCCGACGATGCCCAGATTGCCTGGCACCTCGGCCATTTCATCCAGAATGTCCGCTCCGTCTCCACCGATGCGGTGCTGGTGCGGCAGAATTGGCTCTCGGCCTACGACTTCGCCACCGACCGTGCAGCCCTCTTTCTCAATGAGTACGCTAAGGCCAATGACCCGTTCGGCAAGATCGGCACGCGCAGCGTCTCGGTGCAGGTGACGAGCGTGGTTCGAGCGTCCGACAACTCCTTTCAAGTCAAATGGACCGAGCAGGTCTTTGAGCGCGGCAGCCTCGCCAGCACAACGCGTTGGACCGGGATTCTCACCATTGTGATCCGGCCGCCGAACAATACCGATCAGCTGCGCAAAAACCCGCTCGGCGTCTTCATCAACGCAATCGACTGGTCGCGCGAGCTCGACAGTGCCGCGCAAACTTCCGTTCCCCCAAAGGAGCCCGCCAATGATAAATAGACTCTCGTCGCTCCGCACTGCGCTGATCCTGTCGGCGTCGGCTGCGGTCATTTCCGCCTGTGCCTCGAAGCCGGTGCCGCCGCCGCAGATTTCCTATGACCATGCTGACTTCAAGCCGGCCGCGATTGAGAAGGCGCCGGGGAAGCCCGTCAAAGTCGTGGAAGTGCCGAAACCGCTGCCGCTGCCCGGCCAGTTGCAGCCCGAGCCGGGCAAGGCTGCTGAAGACAAGCGCTCGCCTGAAGAACGTGTCGCCGATGCCAACAAGGCGGCGACGCAGCAACCCACCAAATATGGCTATGTGAATGCGGTGCAGGTTTACCCCTTTGCCGAAGGCGCGCTCTACCAGCTCTATGCCGCACCGGAGCGCGTCAGCGATATCGCTCTGCAGTCAGGCGAGAAACTCCAATCCGTGTCGGCCGGCGATACAGTGCGCTGGGTAATTGGCGACACCGTCAGTGGCTCCGGCGATGACCAGCGCACCCATGTGCTGGTGAAGCCCTTCGCGCCAGGACTTGCCACCAATCTGGTGATCACCACGGACCGGCGAAGCTATCACCTGCAGCTTCAAAGCACGGATAAGACCGCCATGGCGGCGATCTCCTGGACTTACAGCGAGGACCAGATCATCGCGCTACGCCGGCGCAATGCGCAGGCCGACGCCGCTATGCCAGTGGCGTCGAATGTGGCTCTCGAAAATATTCGCTTCCGCTATTCGATTACGGGCGACATGCCGCCCTGGAGGCCGACGCGCGCCTTCGATGATGGCAGCAAGGTCTATATCGAGTTTCCGCGCCGCATCGATCAGGGCGAGGCTCCGCCGCTCTTCATCGTCGGTGCTGACGGGGACAACCAGCTCGTCAACTACCGCATACGGGGCAACTATTACATCGTCGATCGCCTCTTCGCCGCAGCCGAACTGCGCCTCGGCGCCAAGCAGCAGCAGGTGGTGCGCATCACGAGGACCGACGGCAGGCAAGCGCCGAGGCGGATATTGCTCTTTTCGCGTTCCAGCAGGTGAGGGACGGCCCATGACGGATACTTCCCGCTCCGATGCTCCACCGAAACTCGATCCAGAACAGCTGCAGCTGCGGGCCTCGCCTCGCCGCGCTGTGCGCTTCAAGCGCAGCATTATTGTCGCCATTGCTGCTGTTGGTTCCGGGACCGTTCTAGGCGTCACCATGATGGCGCTGCAGGGACCGGCGCTGCGCATCAAAGAGCAGGCTGAAGAGCTTTACAACACTGAGCGGAAGCCAACCGCGGAGGCAATTGAAAGGCTGCCTAAGGACTATTCCGGGATCAAGCCCAAGCCTCCGGTGCTTGGACCACCGCTGCCCGGCGACCTCGGCCGCCCCATCCTTGAGCACCAACGCCAGCTGGGCATCGCGCCGGGCCAGGAGGTTTCGGCGGAGGAGCAGCGCCTTGCACAGCAGGCGATCGAGGCGCGCGAATCGCAAGTCTTCTTCCGGATCGAAAATCGACCCCGGCAAGCAGATGCCGCCGGCAACGGGCAGGGCGGGCGTCCACCCTTTGAGGCAACGGCTCCACAATCCGATGCCGCACGCGATTCAGCTTCCGTTGCACCGGCCGAGGGCGACCAAAACAATCAACAGCGCAAGCTCGATTTTGTCAGCCAGCGGAACACAAGTGGAATCTACAATCTGCATGCACTGCAGACGCCGGCTTCGCCCTATCAGCTGATGGCCGGCAGCGTCATCGCAGCGAGCCTGATCACTGGCATCAATTCCGACTTGCCCGGCCTCGTCGTCGCACAGGTCACCGAGAATGTGCACGACACAGTCACCGGCAGCACCTTGCTCATTCCGCAAGGCTCTCGCCTGATTGGCACCTATGACAGCGTTGTTGCCTTTGGACAAAGGCGCGCGCTGCTGGTCTGGCAACGGATACTGCTGCCCGACGGCTCTTCGATCGAAATCGACAATCTGCCGGCGACGGACACCGCCGGCTATGCCGGGCTTGAGGACAAGGTGGATTTCCACACCTGGCAGCTGATCAAAGGCGTTGCGCTGGCCACGTTGCTAGGGGTCGGCACGGAGCTGAGCCTCGGGGAAGAGGAAAGCGACCTGGTCAAAGCAATCCGCGAATCCGCTCAGCAGAACGTCAGTCGAGCTGGCCAGCGCATCACCGAGAAGAACCTCAATATTCAGCCCACGATCACCGTCCGCCCTGGTTGGCCACTGCGCGTCATCGTGCACAAGGATCTTGTGCTACGGCCGTACCCGAATTGACTGGAGTCATCATGACCAATCTGAAACTCGGCAAACTTCCGGATCGGACACCTTCGAAGATCACCGTAAGCGTAAGTGCAGACCTGAACCAAGCACTGAAGGACTATGCGGCGCTTTATCGTCAGACCTATGGCGAGTCCGAATCGGTAGCGGAACTCATCCCGTTCATGCTTGCGGAGTTCCTGGAGAGCGATCGAGCGTTTGCCAAGGCCAGAAAGGAAGGTTTCCCGGATGCTGGCAAGTCGGAGAAATCGCGACATCAATCAGTATCAGAGTAAGCACCAGCGACCAGTCAGTCCGAGCCGTCAGACAGGCGATTGCATTGAAGCAACTTGCCTACGACAAACCGTGTCGGTTTCGGCGCCACGATCCGCAACCAAGAAACCCATTCCTCGCGAGTAGTAGGAATGAACTCTCGCGGCCCGCCAATCCCACTGCAGCGAACGCCGTCATGTTATACTCCACGCTCTCACCGCATCAATTGAAATACAGATCGACCCGTCCCTCCGTGCCAGTGTAATTACCAGCATTATCGAATCTGGGCAGCTGCCATTCGGCTCGCATTCCCACGCGACCAGCTGGTTGCTCACGGCTTATTCGGGCGCAGTTGCATAGCAGGTCGAAGCTACGCTACTATCCCGAACGACGTCGGGTAGACCTCGCGTCATCCCACACGGTCATTCCGGCAATCGTCCGGACGTTGGAAAGGGAAGCCTGCCATTTGTATAAGGCTCAAGCGAGAAACGGCTTCGCATTAAAAAAACTTGCCCGTTCGACGAGCGCGCAGCACCGATTGCGCAGGCGGGGTTGCGAATCTCGTTCACCTAAGGGCAATCGGTGCAGAACGCCGCATGCGGATTTCGATGCGCCGCCGCTCTTTTACGTCACCTTTTGCGCTGCCGTTAGAAAGGTTGTCGCCAGGAAGCACCAACTGACCGGCCGAGAATGGGACAATCTTGATGCCCTTCAAGCGGGGATCGGCTAGGAGAACGCTTGCTACTGATACGGCACGGGCCATGCCGAGACCAGCATTGTCGGCCGGGGTGAGTAAGCCGATCGGAACCTTTCCGGTTAATGCAGCGATTAGGTCGTCATCAAGATTGGAACGATTCGCACCCATCGGCTGCTCGTCCGTGTGCCCCACGACTTCGATCACATCAACTTTATATCGTGAGATCAGGTCTGCAACTTGATCGACAAGTGCCAATTTGCGTCGCTCAAAGTCCGGCGTCAGATCCGCTTTGCCCACAGCAAAGCTGTAACCGTCCGCTTCGCTCAAGGGGATAATAGGCGGCCAATCGTGCTCGCCAGTGCTTGATTGTTCACGATCCTGAGCGGCCTTGGCGAGGCGGATGAGTTCCTCAATGGAGACAGCGCTGAGCTTTTGGGAGGCTTTTGCTTTTTGCAGCGTTTCGACTTCTTGGAGGGAAGCAAAGATCTTCTCAGCTGTTACGCCAGAGGAAAGGGAGGGCAGTAATTCCTTGAGTTCGGCAGCTTGCTTTAGCAACCCGTCGCGAGGCAGGCCTGCTTGGTCGATTTGTTTGGCGAAACTAAGATCCGTTGAAAGATTCTCCCAGTTGTCGGCAATTTTCTCGGGGAGGCCACTGTTTTCACGAAGCTGGTCGAGTAACTCTCTAAGCGTTTTTTGCTCATTCTCAAGCTCGGACACCTGCGTGTTGAGTGCCGTGAGCTTGCTTTGAAGGTCAAGGTTCTGGGCCTTGTAGCGTGTAAACACAACCGAGGTCGCTATGAGCAGGCAGAAGACCAAAAGGAGCATGATCTCTGCCATGGTCAGTCCGAGGACAACGCCCCGACGGTACGCGGCCATGTCATCTGCGATCGCCGCGCGACCTTGCATTCGTGCTACTCTTTCGGCTCGGTTGTCAATGGCGGCTGGCGTTGACTTAGCAGTCGGAAAAGGGCCTCCAGTCGACTGCCAATGACGTGAATAAGAGCCCGGTCCTCGGTCTGATTTTTGCTCGCTGAGTTGATAGCCTCCGTGATTGGCTGGAAGCGCTCTTCGTGGACTTCGATCGTACGGACGCTGCTTTGGATCGTTGTCAACGACGATGAGATGGCCGTAGCAAGCTCACGAATGGCATGGCTGTTCGATCGAATTTCCATTGCTGTGGAGCGGCTCTCGGCAACAACTTGGGAACCGGCGTCGGCGTGGCTTCGAACAAGAACGCCAAATTCTTCGACCGCCTTGGACAATGAACTAACGAGCGGCTCGATTTTGATTTCGATGATGTTGTCCGGAGTTTGCATCGCCGCCAGCTTATCGGTCGTTGCCTCGAATTGACTGATGATGCGTGTCGCAGCACTGGCAAGCTTCTTGTTCTCATCGGCAAGATGATTTGCCGCGGTCTCCAGACTTTCAGTTATGGTTCGGGCAAGTGACGTCAATGCAATGCTCGAGCTTTCCGAAGCGGCTTCAAAGGGCTTTCGGGCCTGAGACGTCATATCTTCGAAGTTGCCGAGAATTCGGCCGGAAACTTCCTGCATGCCGCGTCGGACTTCTTCAAACCCCTCCGAAATCGCCTGGTGCGATGAGCGACGAAAATGGCTGAGTTCCACCACCGTCTTATCCAACTCGCGGCGGACTTTGCGCGCAGCTTCGGACAACTCCAGACGCGCCGCGTGTTCGACTTCAACAGGATCGCGACGCATCTGATTGAAGATCACTCGAAGCGCGACGCCTGCGATGGTTGAGCCGATTGCCACGCCAAAATTGCGGACGATCTCTTCTGCGGCACCATCCGCCGAGAATTGATAGAGGGATACGCCGAGGCTCGTCAGCGTGAAAAGAAAACCCATGTAGTAAAGATTGTCGCCGGCTTGATCGTCGCGAATTCGCAAGAACCGGATGGCTTTTACCACGACTGCGTAAACCAGCATAACGACAACCGGGGTCGCGGTGACTACGAGAGCCGAATAGCGGTCCAGTTTGGCAGCGATGATAAAGCCGCAACCAAAAAGGACAAAAAGGGAGAATATGCCTGCGGTGTACCAGGCATCGCCGGCCCGTTCTTCAGCTTCGCGCGCCATTATCCAGCTCCCTGAAGCTTGTCGGCATCAAGCCGCGAGCCATGGCTTTCTGCAATCCAATCGCGCCAGAACTGAATGTGCTTCGCGCTGTCGATCTTAGTGTTCAGACGAACCAGGTATTTGACCGTCACCGCTGCGCCATGAAGATCCGTTCGCAAGCGCCGATAGGCAGGCGTGCGCGCAAATTCCTCGAACGCTAAGTTGCCTCTGTACTGTGAATAGTCTGACACATGCTCAATCATATCGGAGATGACCGTGAGGTTTTTCGGCATCTCCTCCGCTTTGCGGCCGGAAAATTGATCCACGGCAATACGCTGGATCGTTTCCATGATGGGTGAGGTATCAGACGGGGACCCCGCCAGGTTTTTAAGGGCGGCCTCGAGGGGGTCCTGAAAAGCTTGCTTCCAATGGTTTTTGGCTAGTTTGGGATTGGAATCGAAAGCACTCAGATCAGAGCCATCGCCAGGATTGCACCTGCTAAACACAACGGCGCCACCCGCAATGTTTGGGTCAAGCAGACGGAGCTCCAATAGGCCGTATTTCGGGGTCGTGTCAGCAATGTCCAGAAGGTAGGTCTTTATTTCGCTTTTGGTGATGTCGGGAAGATTGTCGGATCGATCGAGAAGCACGATCATCTTGGAATGTGGCCCATCTTCCGGACAAAGCGATTCCTGTGAAAGGGCTACTCGTGCTGGCCGACTTAGATACGAGTAGCCCAGGAAAACGGCAATCGCGACACAAACCAGGAGAATCGCCGCGGCGGTAATAATCTTTCCGATTTCGGAAGCGTCACCGGGGCGCCGCCTACTACGCTGACGGCGCGACATCTGAAGCCCTTTGTTCCGGAACGAGTTCATCGAGCTGGCGGTAGCGATCGACGGCGTTCTCGAATTCTCGGTGAATGGCACCGACCTGCTCGGTCAGCACGTCCTGTGTCGCAAGAATTCGATCACGCAGTTCTTCGCCTCTCCATTCGCCTGCCATGCTTGCAACGACCGGTATTCGTTGAAGCTTGTATGGGGCAGAGAAGCGCTTGGGCGGCTTACTACGTGCTGCCTTGTTTGCCTCCCTGTAGGTAGACAGGAGCAGGGTTGCAGTCCGTTCCAACTGATTTTGGTGTTCTGCAAATAGCTGGATGAAGCGTGCGCGATTGGTAAGGATCGCATCATGCTCTCCGCGCCGGACGGAGAGGTCACGGTTCAATTCCTCCATCTCATCGCGGTAATCATCTCTAATGTCGCTGAGTCTGTCGATAAGCGCCCGCCGCCCCCTGGAATAGGCTGCCCGGCGCTCCTCAAGCCGCTTCTGCGTAGCAGCGAAGCCGGGATAAGGGTCTGACAAAAACAGCCCATCGATAAACGCGATGAGCGAGAATAATGTGCCGATTGCCAAAAACACCCACGAGTTTACATCGTCCAATTGCAAGGGTGTGTGCCGCATGCGCTCCATGACGAGCCGACCCGGGTTCTCGGCCAATATTGCTGACACATCACGGTAGTGTGCCAGGGCAAGATTCAATCCTAGCGCGACCGCGATGTAGAATGCCAGGCTCACGAAACCTATGAGTTTGCGAAGCAAAGAGCGGTGATTGAGTTGAAGCACGCCAAATAGCGCAAGAATCAAGGCGCAAGTGATATTCACAAATGCGAAGGAGAAAGCTAGGGCAATACCCCCTAACAAGCCACTTTCATTGCCGACGGCCAAAAACTGTCCATTCAGAATGGTCTCGAATACAAAGATGCAGACGAGGATAGCGATCTTCAAAAGCGTGCTCGCGCGGCCCTGAACCCGTGCGCTACGCGACAGGTTATGCGTGCGGCGGAATTCGTCACGCTCGTTGTGAGCCTCTCGGAAATTGTCTCGTAGGCTGTGTAGGTCATCCAGCCCTTTCGCAACTTCGGCCTTGAACTCGCCAACGCATGCAGGAGCGGCATGGCGAATGGCGGCGAACTTACCCTCAAAATCCAGTGAGGAGAGGCGTTCGGAATAGGTGCGAAGCTCGTCTTCAAGCGCACCGTGAGACTGTTTTTTTTCCATTTCGACGCGTTCGATGATCGCGGCTTCAATGTCGTCAAGGGACGTGGAAATGGAAGGCGGCTCGTTCCTTTCGCCTCGTTCTTGACCGAGATCTTCGAGCCGCATCTCTCTTGCGATACGGTTTGCATCTAGATCAGGAAAAGTCTCAATCGAGGCGACTTTATCGTGAGGCGGCCGTCGCGCGCTTTCCAACAGACCCGATAATGCCCTGCTCACCAAAATGCGTCCCGCCCATAGTTACCCGCTTTTCGTTGTGACCTTGCCCCCAGTTTCTATCCAGTTTTGAGTTCGTTTCCGGCGTGGGTTGTGCCCTGCTGGGCGGGTGAAGGGACGGGCGC
>NZ_JAMYQV010000037.1:0-35104 GCF_040321065.1 Mesorhizobium sp. M0563 | reverse complement strand
TTCCCATCAGCCATCGCATCAAGAAATGCGCCTGGAACGACGACTATCTCATCAATGCCATCACTCATATGCGATAGCCCTGCCCGCAAGGGGGGAGATTGGCAGCTCCGCCGCCCGCACCCACTTTGATACGTTGGTAATTGGCGAAAGCAGAAGCAACATCCGATCTCCCCCCTTGCGGGGGAGATGTCCGGCAGGACAGAGGGGGGTGGGAAGAAACTCGACGGATAAGATCAGCCGGGTTGCCGTTCAGCTTGCCTTGCCGCGACCCGGCGCATCGAAATGACGCGGCGGCGCCAGATCTCGGTGCGCATCGCCGTTAGGTGCAGCGCGAAGAACAGCACTGTGAAGCCGAGCGCCATCACCAGCAACGGCCACAACAGGCTTGGATCGATGGTCGGGCCGCCGAGCCGGAACACCGAAGCCGGCTGATGCAGCGTGTTCCACCAGTCGACCGAGAATTTGATGATCGGGATGTTGATGAAGCCTACCAGCGTTATGATGGCCGCGGCCCAGGCGGCGCGCCCGGCATCGTCGAGCGCGCGGGTCAGCGCGATGATGCCGAGATACATCAGGAACAGGATGAAGACCGAGGTCAGCCGCGCGTCCCACACCCACCAGGTGCCCCACATCGGCTTGCCCCAGATTGAACCGGTGATCAGCGCAAGGGCGGTGAAGACGGCACCGATGGGCGCCGCCGATTTCAGCGCCACGTCGGCCAGCGGATGCCGCCAGACCAGCGTGCCCAACGCCGAGATCGCCATCAGCGTGTAGCACATCATGGCAAGCCAGGCGAAAGGCACGTGGATATACATGATGCGCACGGTGATGCCTTGCTGGAAATCCTCAGGCGCCGTGAAGCTCATATAGAGACCGACAGCGAGGATGATGGCGGCCACGCTCGCCAACCACGGCACGACCTTGTCGACCAGCCCGCCGAACCGCGTCGGGTTGGCAAGGTCCATCCAGCCGGAGAGGCGTGAAGTCGTGTCGCTCATGCGGCTTTACATAGACCGCCGGCGGAGTTGCGGCAACCACGGCGCCGGCGGTCTCTCCTTCTCCCCTTTGTGGGAGAAGGTGGATCGGCGCGTGGCTCCGAGCCGGATGACGGCTCATGTCGAGCCTGAATCAGAACTCATCGCAATATGAAAGCCGCCAGTCGGTAAGCAACCCGATCGGGGCGTTTGATCGCGCCGAAGTTGACGCCAAAAGCGGTCAAGCTGGAAGCGTCGAGCATTGGTCAAACGCTCGGCGGCAGACTTCAAACCTGCTGTCGGCAGTTGGTTGATGGGGCGTTGATCGCAAATTGCGAGGCGAAAGCCCGGATATAGGCGGGCCGTGCTTCCCCGCGCGCTACATAGGCAGCCAAGTTTTGATATTCGTCCAAAATGCCTGACATTCTTAGTCGCAGCAGCACTGATACCATCAATAGGTCGCCCGCGCTGAACGCATCATCGAGCCAGTCGGCGACGCCTAAGTGAGCCGAGAGTTTGTCCAGCCGAGCGCGAACACGGTCCTTTACCAACGGCAAGCGCTCCTCGCTCCAAGGCTTGTCACTTTCGAATATTCTTGCCGTCGTTAATTCCAGGATCGGCGGCTCGACGGTGTTAAGTGCGGCAAACATCCACGTGATCGCGCGTGCGCGGGCATCGCGATCCTTCGGGAGCAGGCCCGCATGCTGCTCGGCAAGATGAAAGACGATCGAGCCGGTCTCGAACAGCGAGAGAGAACCTTCCTCATAGGTGGGGATCTGGCCGAAGGGATGGATCGCCAGATGGTCAGGCGCCTTCATCCCTGCGAAGGAAACAAGACGAACCTCATAAGGCTGACCCACTTCTTCGAGCGCCCAGCGAACGCGCGTATCGCGCGCCAGTCCCTTGCCGCCATCGGGCGATCGTTCAAATGCTGTGATAGTGATTGTCATCGCATCCGTTTCCTTGCCTGGGCGAATTTCTTCGGCTTCCTATCGTGAGACGAATGAGCCTCCCCGAAATCGACATCGGTCTTGACCTATTTCATTGCTGGGCGCCGCTCCCGATCAGAGGTCGTGATAGCGCGATGGCCAATTCGGCGAGGCTGCGCGATGGCCAACTCCGCGAGGCCGCGCGTAGGGGCTGCCTTGTTACATTGTCCGCTTTTGCGAGCTTGCGCCCTGAACGCAGACCGAGGCCCTTCCGGTCAATCCCGATTTACGGATTCACATCCTGATCTGCAGTGCGCCTACATCTCCATTTTTGGATGCAGATTTGCGCCAAGCTGGAGATGCGGGATCTGGACGCCGTCTGCGACACAATTCGCCTACGTCCGCGATGAGAGCTTGCAGCCGTGGCGGCGACGCGGTCTCCCCATCTCCCCTGTGGGAGAAGGTGGGCGTAGCGCCGAGCCGGATGAGGGGTGCTGAACGGAGTGAGGCGCCAATGATCCTATCTGCCGTGCGCCGAAGTCCGGATTTTGGATGAAGATTTGCGCCAAGCTGGAGCACCCCTCATCCGACCTCGCTTCGCGAGGCCACCTTCTCCCACAAGGGGAGAAGGCAAGGCGTGCCACTCAGGCGGCTTCGTTCACCGGATGGCTGAGGCGGCGAACCTCCTCGTCGTTGAGCAGGCCGCCGGCACGCAGCAGGCTGGCGAAGCGGCCGTTGCGCAGCGACAGTTCGGTGAACCCGCCCATCTCGACCACCCGGCCCTTGTCCATGAACACGACCAGATCGGCATCGCGAACGGTGGTCAGGCGGTGGGCGATGATGAAGGTGGTGCGGCCGCGCCGCAATTCGTCGATGGCGTCCTTGACGCGGTCTTCCGTCTCGACGTCGAGCGCGCTGGTCGCCTCGTCGAGAACCAGGATGGGCGCGTCCTTCAGCACGGCGCGGGCAATCGCGATGCGCTGGCGCTCGCCACCGGACAGCTGTCCGCCGCGTTCGCCGACGACCGTGTCGTAGCCTTCGCTCTTCGACAGGATGAAATCCTGCGCGGCGGCGGCGTTGGCAGCGGCATGGACCTCGTCATATGTCGCCTCCGCACGGCCGACGCGGATGTTGTCCTCGATCGAGCGGTTGAGCAGGCCGGCATCCTGGAACACGGTGGCGATCGAATGGCGCAGCGACTTGCGGGTCACCGTGCGGGTGTCGATGCCATCGATCAGGATACGGCCGCCGGACGGCGTGAAGACGCGCTGCAGAAGGTTGATGAGCGTCGTCTTGCCGGCGCCCGTCGGGCCGACGATGGCGACGGTCTGGCCGGCCTGGACCTCGAACGACGCGTCGTCGACGCCCTGCCCGGAATTGCCGAACTCGAAGCAGACATTCTCGAAACGCACATGACCCGTGACGTTGACGAGGTCGCGCAGCCCGTCGGGCTCGGCGGCATCGGAAGCGGAGTCCTCGAGATGATAGAATTCCTCGAGCTTGGCGCGTGCCTCGGAAATCTGGTTGGCGAAAGCCGACATCTGGTCGAGCCGGGCAATCAGCAGCGTGGCAAAGCCGGTAAAGGCGATGACGTCGCCGATGCGCAACTGGCCGTGCGTCACCAGATAGGCGCCAATCAAGAGCACCACCATCATCGAAATCGTCGACGACAGCCGGTGCAGCGCGTTGGCCATCGCCCACCAGTCGAGCACCGGGTTCTGCGCGTCGAGCAGGTTCTTGACGTAGCGCTTGAGCGCCTCGGTCTCGTGGCCGATGCGGTTGTAGCTCTGCAGGACAGCGACGTTGCTGACCGAGTCGGTCACATGCGCAAACACCTTGTGGTAATGCCGCTCGACGGCCGCCTGGCCTTCCTTGGTGCGCCGCATCACCAGCCGTCCGATGCCAACATAGAGCGCGCCAAGCGCCAGCAGCACCATCGACATGCGGATATCCATGCTGAGCGCCGTGGGCACCAGCAGAACCAGCGCGACCGCGGTCGACAGATGCTGCCGCATGAATTCGAGCCAGAGGCTGAACAGGGTCTCGACCGCGCGCAGGAGCGTGTGCAGGGAATTGGAGGTGCCGCGCTGATGATGCCAGGCTAGCGGCATGGTGATAACGCGCTCGAACGACTGGCAAAGAACCTCGCTGCGCCGCTGGTGGGCAAAGCGGTCGGCGCCGCGCGCCACCAGCACGAAGGCGATGATGTTGAACGCGCCGAGGCCGGCCCACATCGCCAGCGTCGAGAATACCGAGCCGCGGTCCGAAATGGCATCGATCACCCGGCCGAACATGATCGGCTCGAGAATGGCGATAATGGCAAGCGCGACATTCGCCCCGCAGATAAACGCAACGCGTTTCCTGTCGGCAGCGAGATAACCAAGGGCTCGCCAGTAGATTTGCAGAAGTGACACTTCAGCTACTCCGCCAATTATTTATGGTGCAGTGCGTCATTTTTTGACTCGTATCGGTTGACGCGTCGCAAAACAATGCTCGTCTACCTCTTCCGTTCCCATTCCGCGAACAAAAGATGACGACGCTTCGAAATTTGCCGTGATCGTCTAACAGTTTGAGATAAAAGGTGAAATGTCAGCGTTGCGGCAAAATCATGGCAGCTGGAAAGCACTGCCACAATTTTAATCAGCAAGACCCCGGGCACGACGTCTAAAGTCGTGTGCAGGCATTCAGCAAGGTCAAACGCAAATATAACCGGTAGAGGCACTTGGAGTGCCCGTGCGTTCCCTGGGGAAGCGCAAGGGACGCTCCAAGCCCTTGAATCTAGGCCGGTATTCTGACGATCACCTCGGCGTTGTCTCCGGCTTTTGGCTCGAAGGACGAAGATTTGGTCTTCGTGCCATTCACTTCAAGTGAGATGGCCCGAGCCTTTTTGTCGCGGACGACGCGTACCTTGATCTCGGCGCCCAGCATCTTCAGGGTCGCCGAATAACCGTCCCAATGGCTGGGAAGTCTCGGCGTGAATTGAATGCGCTGTCCGCGACGCTCGATGCCGAGAATGCTCTCGACCGCCGCGCGATAAAGCCAGCCCGCCGAACCGGTATACCAGGTCCAGCCGCCGCGGCCGCCCTTGTCCTGCCCGGAATAAACGTCGGCCGCGACGACGTAGGGTTCCACCCGGTAGCGCTCTGCCGCGGCTTCATCGAGTGCATGGTTGACCGGATTGAGCATCGAAAGGCAACGGTAGGCATCGTCGGTGCGACCCATCTCGGCGAGCGCAATGACGAACCATGTCGCCGCGTGCGTGTATTGGCCGCCGTTTTCACGGACCCCCGGCGGATAGCTCTTGATGTAGCCCGGGTCCTTTTCCGTCCTCGAGAACGGCGGGGTGAACAGCTTGACGATCTTGAGCTCGTCGTCGACGAGCGTTTTCAGCGCCTGCCCCATTGCCGTCGTCGACCGCGCCGGGTCGCCCTCGCCCGAAAGCACGCTCCAGGACTGGGCGATCGAGTCGATCTTGCACTCGTCCGATTTGCGCGAGCCGAGCGGCGTGCCGTCGTCGAAGCTGCCGCGCCGATACCACTCGCCATCCCAGGCGGTGCTTTCCAGCGCCCGCTTCAGCATCTCGGCGTGCTTTGTCCAGGCCTGCGCGCGCTTGGCATCGCTCTGCGCCTTGGCGACAGCGGCAAAGTCGCCCAGCGTCTTCAGCAGGAACCAGCCCAGCCACACGCTCTCGCCCTTGCCGTGCTCGCCGACGCGGTTCATGCCGTCGTTCCAGTCGCCGCCGAGGATCAGCGGCAGCCCGGCTGGGCTGCTGCGCTTGACGGCAAGATCGAGCGCCCGCGCGCAATGGTCATAGAGCGAGGCTGTCTTCTTCGAGATTTCCGGGATGAAGAAAGCATCGTGCTCGCCTTCGCCCAGCGCCTGCCCCTCGATGAAGGGCAATTGCTCCTTCAGGATCGCGGTATCGCCCGTCACCAGCAGGTAGCGCGCCGTGGCGTGGGCCAGCCAGACCACGTCGTCCGAGATCATGGTGCGAACGCCTGCCTCTGTGCGCGGCAGCCACCAATGCTGCACGTCGCCTTCGGGAAATTGCCGCCGCGCCGCATTGAGGATCTGATCACGCGCCAGCTTGGGGTCATGCGCCAGCAAGGCCAAGGTGTCCTGCAGTTGATCGCGGAAGCCGAAGGCACCGCTTGCCTGATAGAACGCAGAGCGGGCACGGATGCGGCAGGCCAGGCTCTGATAGGGCAGCCAGTGATTGACCATGGCGTCGAGTGCCTTGTCCGGCGTCTCGACCTGGATGGTGTCGAGAAAGCCGCGCCACGTGCGCTCATTGTCGGCCAGCCGCTGATCGAAATCCCTGGAGCGATGGGTCTGCACCAGCGCGCTGGCCTCCTCGGGCGAGGCCGCGTCGCCGAGCAGCCAGAGCAGCGTGACGTCGCCACCGGCAGCGATGTCGATGTCGCGTGCGATGGCCGCGCAGGGATCGTCGCCGGCCTCGACACGGCCCGACAGGCCGGCGCCGCTCAGCACGGCATGCGGAAGCTCGCTGGTGCCCAGCCTGCCGATGAATTCGCCGCGGTCGGCGGTGACGGAATGCACCGCACCGTCGGCGGCCAGAAAGGCGATCCGTTCGCCAAAATCGAGCCCATAGGGATTTTGCGCCAGCAGAGCGCCGGTCGCGGCATCCCGGGACGGAACGATGCTTGCCGCGGTGCGCGAACGATGGCCGCCAAGAACCCATTCAGCATAGGCGTAGACGCGTAGCCGCATCGGCGCCGAACCCGAATTCTGGATGCGCAGCCGCGATATCTTCACCGGATCGACGGGATCGACGACATGGGTCAGGTCCATCGACAGCGGCCCGCGTTTTGAACGGAACGTCGAAAAACCCTGCCCGTGCCAGGTTTCGTAAGTCATTGTCGGGTCACGCACCACGGCAGCCAGCGGCGAGAACGCTTTGCCACTGGCATGATCGTAGATATAGATGCCCTCGCCCGGCCGGTTGGTGACCGGATCGTTCGACCACGGCGTCAACTGATAGTCGCGGCTGTTGCGGCTCCAGGTGAAGGCAGCGCCTTCAGCCGATATGTGGAACCCGAACGATGGGTTGGAGATGACGTTGATCCACGGTTGCGGCGTCGTGCGCCGGCCGGCAAGACGCACGACGTAGTGGCGTCCGCCGCCGTCGAAGCCGCCGAAACCGTTCCATTGATCGAGCCCGCTGCCGTCGACGCGGGCCTCGACCAGTGCCTGGGCGGCAAACGCTTGCGCCGTCGGCACCGGCAAGGACGGCTCGCGAAGCGCTGCAAGGTCTGCCGGCTGGAGGGCGGCGTCTCGCGCCTGCAGTGCCGCGGCCTCGGCGCGCTCGATCTGGTCGAAGATGGTGCCGTTACGCGTATGCAGCACCACCCGGGCGACGGCGAGCAAAGTCCTGTAGGTCGTTTCCTCCATCAGATCGCGGCGCACCGCGAAGATGTGCTGGCGGGGTCCAAGCTCCTTGCCGCGCAACCGGCTGTTTTCGCACAGCGTCTCGACCGCGCGCTGCAAGTCCTGCACGTATGACGAAGCCTGCTCGTTGACGACAACAAAATCGATCATCATGCCGCGGGCGCGCATGTATTCCTGGAAGCGAAGCGCCTGGGCGACGATCTCCAGATCGGCGACATCGGCGATCCTGACCAGGAAAATCGGAAAATCGCCAGATATGCTGGTCGGCCACAGGCTGGACTGCCTGCCGAGCCCGGAGGCGATGGATTCGCCGGGAAGGCGCAGGAACGGATCGGGATATATCAGGTAGCGCGCCAGCTTCTGCACATTGGCGGCGTCGGACAGGCTGAGGCCGAGGTGACGGGTTTGCACCTGCGAGCGCGTCCAGGCGAGCATCGCCTGGCGGGAGAAGCTTTCGGGATGGTCGAGCCGTGCGATAGCGGCATCCAATTCGGCGCGATCGGCGCCGACGACGGTCCAGAACGTCAGCGAAATCTTCTTGTTGGCCGGCACGCGCACCTGCCGGCGAAGCGAGGCGATCGGATCCAGGGTGAAGCCGGAATGGCCGCCAAGCTTGGCGCCGGGATCAAAGGCAGCCGCGTCCGTGATGGTGCGGCCGCGGCCAATGAAGGAGCGCCTGTCGGTTTCCGCCTCGGCATCACGCGCCGATCCAGACGGATCGGTGACGAAATGCACCATGGTGACATCGGGTTCGTCCTTTTCGCGCTTGCGCCTGGTGGCGAAAATCGCGCCGTTGTTCGGTGCAATCTCGGTTTCCACGAACATCTTCGAAAAGGCCGGATGCGCATTGTCCGAGGGCTCGGAGCCCAGCACCAGTTCGGCATACGAAGTCACTTCGATGTGCCGGTCGGCGGCGCCGTCATTGTAGAGCGTTACCCGCCGGCCCTCGCCATTGCCTTCCGAGATGACGATGCACTCGACCTCCGAACGCAGCGACCCAATCGATTTGACGAAGCTCGCCTTGTCGTCGGAAAACAGCGTCTGCACACGCTCGTCGGTGGCGCGCTTCGGCTCGGCGGTGGCCGACCACCAGTCGCCATTGCTGGCGTCGCGCAGGAAAATGTAGGAACCAAGGCGGTCCTCGGTCGGATCCGGCTGCCAGCGCGTGACGGCAAGTTCGCCCCAGCGGCTGTAGCCCGAGCCAGTGGCGGTAGCCATGACCGAGTAGCGGCCGTTGGACATGACACTGGTCGAGCGCAGCGCCCTGAGCGGATCGAGCACGATGCGTGTATCCGGGCTCTCGAGCTCGGTCTCGTCCTTGGAGCGCTCGTCGGCCTCGGTCCTGACGGTCGCCGTCGGGATGTCGCGCGGCGCCCTTTCCTGCAAGAGCAATTCGGCCGACTCGATCACCGGATCGCTGTGGAAGCGGTCGCGCAGGCGCCCTTCGAAGATCGCATCGGCAACGGCGGCGATCGACATGCCCGAGTGGTGGGCCATGTAGTTCAGCACGACGGCGTGGTCGGTACCCTCGGGGACGCGTTGCGGCGTGAAATCCACCGCGTCGTAAAAGCCATGCTGGCCCAGTGCGCCCAGCCGCCTCAGCCTGGCCAAGTTCTGCACGGATTCATGCGGCGTGAACTGCGCTGCCAGCACGGTCGCGTAGGGCGCGATCACCGTGTTTTGGCCAAGGCCGCGCTTCAGCCCGAGCCCGGGCACGCCGAAATTGGTGTACTGATAGGTCAGTTCGCGGTCGCGGGCGTTGTAGGCCGCTTCCGAAATCCCCCAGGGAACGTTCTTCGACCGGCCATACTGGATCTGGCGCTTGATGATGAGCTTGCTGGTCTGGTTGAGAATGCTGCCTTGCGGCTCCTTCATCACCAGCGGCGGCATCAGATACTCGAACATCGAGCCGGACCAGGACATCAGCGCGCCCTGGAAGCCGATCTCGACGATCGGCCGGCCGAGCCGGAACCAGTGCTCGGTCGGCAAATCGCCCTTGGCGATGGCGAACAGGCTGGTCAGCCGCGCTTCGGAGGCCAAAAGGTCGTAGCAGCTTTCGTCGAGCTGATGCTCTTCGACCCGGTAACCGATCGACAAGAGCTTGCGTTCGGGCCGCATCAGGAACGAGAAATCCATCTCGAAGGCGAAACGGCGCGTGCGCTCGCGCAAGGTCAGAAGCTTAGCCCGCAATGCCGCGACGGCGTTTTCGTCGCTGTGCGCGTCGTGGACATGCGCCTCGCAGGTGGCTTCGAGCCTGGCCGCCCAATCGGCGATGGTGTCGCTCTGGGTCGATGCGGCCTCGGTGTGGATGGCTGTCGCGAGCTTGCGTATCTCGCCGGCCAGGACGGCCAGGTTGATAGTGCGGATCGACGCCATCTCCGGCTGCGCCTTGATCAATTCCACCGCCCGCCGCATGCCGTCGAGACGGTCGGCGAGCCGCTGGCGCAAGGGCCGCAATTGACGGCGGTCGTCGGGCAACTCCTCAAGGCTTTCGTCGAGGATGGTGACGGTGTCGAGGATGCCTTCGAAGTCGCCCTGCACATGCACCGACGGCGCTTCCGCCCATTCGGCGCAGGCAGCGGCCACGGCCACCAGATGGCCGGCGAGATTGCCGCTGTCGACGGCAGAAATGTACAGCGGATAGAGCGGCTTCAACGTCGTGGTGTCGTACCAGTTGAAGAGATGGCCGCGATCGCGCGGCATGCTCTCGATGGTCGACATGGTCGCGTCGATGCGGTTGACGGCGTCGGAGAGGCTGATCCAGCCGAAATCGCGTGCCGAAATCACGGACAGCAGGTAGACGCCGATATTGGTCGGCGAGGTGCGGGGCGCCACCACGGGGGCCGGGCTTTCCTGGAAATTGTCCGGCGGCAGATGGTGATGCTCGGCCGTCACGAAGGTCTCGAAATAGTGCCACGTTCGCCGCGCCACGGTGCGCAGCGCGTGGATATCGGCGGCCGATATGCGCAGGCGATCCTCGGTTTCGGCCGAACGGCTGATCCAGCAGGCGATGGCGGGCGAGCCGATCCAGAACAAGGCAAAGAAGAAGGCGACGAAGGCGCCGGTGGAATCGGCCAGCACCGGCACAGCGAGGCCGACGACGCCGATGATCACCGCGCCGTACATGATGCTGTAATAGGAGCCGAGATCGTTGTCGCCGCCCTTGTGTGCCTGCGAGGCGGTGCGCCATTCGAGCAGGTTCTGGCGGCTGACGAACAGGCGGTAGAGCGTGCGGATGATCGCGTCGCCCATCATCCAGGCAAGATGCGCCATCAGCACGATCTTCAGCGCCACCAAGGCGGTACCGAAGGCAACGTCGCGCGCCAATGCCGAGAAATGGCCGCGCGGCGTCTGGTCGCCGCTCTTCGGCAGGATGGCGTTGACGATGTCGAAAGTGGGCGCCATGAACAGCGTGAGGATCAGCAGCGCCTGCCATTGCGCCGCCTGCGTGAATGGCAGCAGCGTCCAGCCGGCGATCGCGGCCATCACCCAGAAGATCGGCGTCACCGAGCGGCGCAGATTGTCCACCATCTTCCAACGCGACAGCGCCGGCACGTTTGAGCGCGGGCCGAGGATGAAGCCCAGAAGCTGCCAGTCGCCGCGTGCCCAGCGATGGTGGCGCGATGCGTCGACCGAATAGCGGGTCGGATAGTCCTCGACCAGTTCGACGTCAGTGACCAAGGCCGATCGCGCCAGCGCGCCTTCGAGCAGGTCGTGGCTGAGGATGGTGTTTTCCTCGATACGGCCCTTCAGCGCCGCCTCGAAGGCATCGACATGGTAGAGACCCTTGCCGGTGAAGGAACCGTCGCCGAAGATGTCCTGGTAGAGGTCCGACACGGCAAAGACGTACGGATCGAGCCCGCGATTGGCGGAAAAGACACGCTGGAAGAACGACGCCTCGTCGCCGCTGGTCAGCGACGCGGTGATGCGCGGCTGCAGGATGGAATAGCCGGCCGTGACCTCGCGCCGGGCCGCGTCGAAATGCGGACGGTTGAGCGGGTGGCAAAGCTTGCCGGCCAGCGCAGCGACGGCGTCGCGGGTTGTGCGGGTGTCGGCGTCCAGCGTCATGACGTGGACGACGCTCTCCGGCAAGGGCACTTCCAACGGCAGGAAGGTGGTGTCGCTGTCGCCGCGCAGCAAGAGGTTCAATTCGTGCAGCTTGCCGCGCTTGCGCTCCCAGCCCATCCAGACGCCTTGCGAGGCGTTGTAGAGCCGGCGCCGATGCAGCAGATAAAAGCGCGGCGCGCCATCCGAGGGATAGCGGGCGTTCAGTCGGGCGATTTCGGCGCGGGCGAATTCGAGGATTTCGACATCCGCCGTATCGATCTCGGTCTTCGAGTCCGGCCAGTCGGAAAGCAGCGCGAAATGGATCTCGCCCGCCGTGTTGGCGAGGTGATGCACTTCGATGTTGCGGATGTTCTCCTCAACGTCGTCGCGCGAGCCGATCAGCGACGGCACCACCACCAGCGTCCGTGCCTCGGGCGGTACACCATGCCTGAAATCATAGCCGATGAGACGCGTCGGCTTCAAAAACAGCGAGACGACGGTGTTGAAGAATGCGAGCGCGCCTTCGCTGGCCGGCACCGCGAACAGGGCCAGCATCAGGACGATCGACGGCACTGACAGGCCGAGATTGGCGAGCGCATTGCCGGAGACGACCAGAAGCAGGACCGTCAGCGCAAACACCGGCACGACGATGCCCAGCCATCCGGTCTTGCGGAACGTCCGGTTGATCGTCTTGCCGATGGTAGGCCGGTAGCCGATCGACCGCTCCAGTTCCATCCGGCGCGGACCGACCAGAAAGAAGCCGACGTCGGTGTGAGCGATCGGACCGGTTTCGGAGCCCGGCGCATCGGCAGCATGGCCGGCGAGTTCAATCGCCCGTTCGGCAACGCGAAATTCGGAAAGATCGGAACGGCGTGCCAGCTCCTCGATCGCAGTCCGGTATTGGTCGCGCGAAAAGAAATCGAGCGCCGCGAAATCGGTGCGCTCGCGCAGCAAAGTGTCGATGCGGCTGACGCCCTCGAACCACACCGTCCAGTCGATGTCATTGATGAGGCGCAGGCCGCGGATGATGTTGCCGGTGGTCACATTGCCGCTGGACAGCGTGCGGTGCTCGCTGAGGATGATTTCCTCGGCGTCGGAGCCCGTCCTTTCCAGCTCGCCCTCCAGCCATTCCAGCGCCCTGCCGGCATTTTGCGAGCCGTCGCGCAGCCGGTAGAGCAACTGGGTTGCGAAGGTGGTGTCCTGCGCATGGGCGCTGTAGCCGGAAAGTATCGTCTGCCGGTCGGCGCTGTCGTCCGTCGCCAGCACACGGTCGGCGACCTCGTTGGCGATCTGGCGCAACTCCCGCGTGCGATTGACGCGCACCGCGATCCGGCGAAGATTCTCGATCAGGACAAAGCGCAGCAGCGACGGCAGCGCCCATAGTTCGCCGATCTTCAGCGGCTCGACGGACTGGAAGCCTTCGACGATCGCCTTGAACATGGCCGACGAGACGGAACTGTCGGAATGCGCGACATAGGTCCATGCGACCGCCAACGCGCGCGGCACGCTGGATCCGTCGGACAGTTTCAGCGTCGGCAACTGGCGATAGAAGCGGCGCGGCAGGTCGCGCTTGACCTGGAAAATGGTCTCCTCGACCAGGTAGTTGTTGTCGAGCAGCCACTGTGCCGCGGGCGTGATCGTTTCGCCCCTCGCCTGGGCAGCGTTGGTGGAACGGTAGACATCGAGAATCTTCCTGGCGCTGTCGCGGATGCGCGCCTGAAAATCGAAAGGCGTCAGCCCGAACAAATCCTTGGCATCGCCATTGGCAAGGGCTGCGCCCAACGCGCGCAGCCGATCTTCCGTCAGGAAATGGGAGCGTATCGGCTCGTCGGTGACAGCCGGGAAGCTGGCGCTCGTCTTTTCGATCTGTGCGAGATTGGTCTGGATATTCATCTAAGGTTCCGTGTTGGGGACGCAGTGCGGCGTCACCGCCACGGCAATGTCCCTAAAACCGGTCCAAATGCAATTGGTTGCATCGCAACACTTGGCCGAATGTTTGTTTCCGCACCACGACAAGGTGTCGTCTTTCGACAACTTCCAGGCGAGCGCCTCCGAGCATCGTTTCGGCTTCTGATCGGCGGAAGATTCAGGCTTTTTCGTGATGCAGGGACCAGCTTACGCAATATTTGACCGGCGTCTCGATCATGTTTGGAAACAGGCGTTAATCGTTGCCGGCAATGCGATCGATGCGGATCACGAACAGCATCGCCGGCCGGACGGGATCAAGGCGCAGTTCCGGCGCTTGCGGCCCGAGCAACAGCGCATCGAGCGGCCCCAGTTGCACGGGCGCGGCGCCGGCCACCCTCAGCTCGCCGTCGAGGGACAGGATGAGTGTTTCATCGGCTCCAAACCGGATTTTCGTCGGAGCCGAAATCAACAGGCGCTCGACCTGGTGGATCGCCCGGGTCCGGCGGATCATGACGTTGAGGTCGGTGATCGGACCGGCGATCAGCGTCGCTTGCGTTGGCACGTCGGCCGGAAAGGCAAGCGGTGCGGAAGCCTTGGTGATTTCGACCGGCGGCCGGCCGGCGATATCGAGGACCATGCCCTCGCCTTCCAGCAAGGCCAAAGTCCGGTCGACGCCGGGAAAGCCGGAAAACGGGCCGCCGCCCTCGACCAGCGCCATCGAGACGCGCCAGTCGAAATCGTCGAGCCCAGCACCTGCCGGCGAGACGGCAATCTCCGTCGTCACGCCGCCGCCGTTCTTCCACGGCATCGACCGGTATTCCGAGGCCCGAAGGATGCGCAAGGCGCGGCTCAGCCCAATATGCCGGGCAGGTTGAGCTGGTTCTCCCTGGCGCACTCGATCGCGATGTCGTAGCCGGCGTCGGCGTGACGCATGACGCCCGTCGCCGGATCGTTCCACAGAACCCGCTCAAGGCGCTTGGCCGCCTCACGCGTGCCGTCGGCGACGATAACCATGCCGGCATGCTGCGAAAAGCCCATGCCGACGCCGCCGCCATGGTGCAGCGACACCCAGGTGGCACCGGACGCGGTGTTGAGCAAGGCGTTGAGCAGCGGCCAGTCGGAGACGGCATCGGAGCCGTCCTTCATCGCCTCCGTCTCGCGGTTCGGCGAGGCGACCGAGCCGGAATCGAGGTGGTCGCGGCCGATGACCACCGGTGCCTTCAGTTCGCCGCTGGCGACCATCTCGTTGAAGGCGAGGCCGAGCCGGTGGCGGTCGCCAAGGCCAACCCAGCAGATGCGGGCCGGCAACCCTTGGAAGGCGATGCGCTCACGCGCCATGTCGAGCCAGTTGTGCAGATGGGTGTTACCAGGAGTCAGCTCGCGCACCTTGGCGTCGGTTCTGTAGATATCCTCGGGATCGCCGGAAAGTGCTGCCCAGCGGAACGGGCCGATGCCGCGGCAAAACAGCGGACGGATATAAGCCGGCACGAAACCCGGGAAGGCAAAGGCATTCTCAAACCCCTCCTCCTTCGCCACCTGGCGGATGTTGTTGCCGTAGTCGAGCGTCGGCACGCCGGCGTTCCAGAACGCCACCATCGCCTCGACATGCTCGCGCATCGACGCGCGGGCAGCCTTTTCGACCGCCTTCGGGTCGCTGGTGCGCTTCTCGCGCCATTCGGCCAGCGACCAGCCCTTGGGCAGATAGCCGTTGAGCGGGTCATGCGCCGAGGTCTGGTCGGTGACGATGTCGGGGCGTACGCCGCGCCGCACCAGTTCCGGCACGATGTCGGCGGTGTTGCCGACCAGGCCGACCGATTTCGCCTCACCGGCTTTGGTCCAGCGCTCGATCTTCTCCAGCGCCTCGTCGAGGGTGTCGGCGCGCTCATCGACATAGCGGGTGCGCAGCCGGAAATCGATGCGGTCGGGATCGCATTCGACCGCCAGGCAGCAGGCGCCGGCCATCACCGCGGCCAGCGGTTGGGCGCCGCCCATGCCGCCGAGGCCGCCGGTCAGGATCCACTTGCCTTTGAGATTGCCGCCATAGTGCTGGCGGCCGGCCTCGACGAAGGTTTCGTAGGTGCCCTGCACGATGCCTTGCGTGCCGATGTAGATCCATGAGCCGGCCGTCATCTGGCCGTACATCATCAGGCCCTTTCTATCGAGCTCGTTGAATTTCTCCCATGTCGCCCAGTGTGGCACGAGGTTCGAATTGGCGATCAGCACGCGCGGCGCATCAGGATGGGTGCGGAACACGCCGACCGGCTTGCCGGATTGCACCAGCAGCGTCTCGTCGTCGGCAAGCGTCTTCAGCGAGGCAACGATGCGGTCGAAATCGTTCCAGGTGCGCGCCGCCCGGCCGATGCCGCCATAGACGACCAGTTCGTTGGGATTTTCGGCGACGTCCGGATCGAGATTGTTCATCAGCATGCGCAACGGCCCTTCCGTCAGCCAGGTGCGGGCGTTGAGCTCGCTGCCGCGCGGGCTGCGCACTTCACGGATATTGTGGCGAGGATCGGTCATGATTGTCCCTTTCGAGTGAGGTGCGCCGTGCGTCAGCGTTCAGCCCAGGCGATCGCCGTTTCCAGGATCTTTCTCAGCGTGACGCGGATCGGCGCTGCGAATTCGGCGTCGTAAGGCACCGGCCAGTTATCCGGTTCGCCCTTGCCTTCGGGCTCGCGCAGATAGCCACGGTTGGAGAGCTCCATCTGCAGCGCGTGGACGCCGGCTTGCGGCTGGCCGAAATGACGCGTGATCCAGCCGCCCTTGAAGCGGCCGTTGACGACGAAGCTCTCGCCGGTTTCGGCGAGGATCTGCGTGACTTTCTCCTGCACCGCCAGATCGGCGCTCTTGCCGTCATTGGTGCCGAGATTGAAGACCGGCAATTTGCCTTCGAACAGGCGCGGCAGCACCGAACGGATCGAGTGGCAGTCATAGACGACGATCTTCCCGTGCAAAGCGCGCAGCCTGTCGATCTCGGCCTGCAACGCGGCATGATAGGGCACGAAGAATTTTTCGCGGCGTTCGTCGATCTCAGACGGCCCCGGCTCCTCGCCTTCGCGGTAGAGCGGATCGCCGTCGAAGGTCTCGGTCGGGCAGAGCCCAGTCGTCGTCTGGCCGGGATAGAGCGAAACGCCAGACGGATCGCGGTTGACGTCGATGACGGTGCGCGAGATCGCCGTATGCACGATGGTCGCGCCGAGGTCTTCTGCGAAGTCATAGAGCTTGTCGATCCACCAGTCGGCGTCACGGCGGCCGAGCCAGAGCGAGATAAGTCGGTTGTCGAGGCCGGCCAGATCGATACCGGTATGCGGGATCGAAACCAGCAGGGGTGCCGTGCCTCGGGTGACGGTGAGCCAAGTCATGAGAAGTCTCCGCGCGTTGGAGCTCTACGGCGCCCCCCTCTGCCCTGCCGGGCATCTCCCCCACAAGGGGGGAGATTGGCAGCTGCGGCGCCTCGCTCAGTCCTGCAACGTTGGAGATTGGCGAAAGCCAGTGTAACGGCCAATCTCCCCACTCGTGGGGGAGATGCCCGGCAGGACAGAGGGGGGCGCGGCAGAACGCGACCTTGCAATTGTCCGTGAACACCGACCTCGGTTTTTATCGCTCGCAACGTATTTTGTTCTTGCTTTGTGCCGGCAGCTATGCTACTAATACCGGTATGGTGACGATTGTCACCGGCGACCCGCCCTTGAGGCGGGTTTTTTGTTTCTGGCTTTGAAAGTTTCGGTGTTGCCGGGCTGAGGTTGGCGGGACAGCGCCCTCCTCTGCCCTGCCGGGCATCTCCCCCACTTGGGGGGAGATCAGCTGGCGTCGAGGGTTTCGCCAACGTCCGAGCTGTGGCGGCGTACAGTCTCACGACGTCACTCCCGGCAGCTTTACCGCGCTTGCCGCTTCCACCGCCGCGCCGCTGCGTACCATAGCGATGGCCTTCTCCATGTCGGGATGGAAGTGCCGGTCGTTGTCGAGATGCGGCACCTCTGCCCTGACCAGCCGGCGCACCGCCTCCAGCGCCGCGCTCGAGGCCAGCGGGGCATGGAAATCGCAGCCTTGCGCGGCGGCCAGCAATTCGATGCCGATGACGGCCGTCGCGTTCTCGACCATGCCGATGAGCCGGCGCGCGCCATGCGCCGCCATCGAGACATGGTCTTCCTGGTTGGCCGAGGTCGGGATCGAATCGACGCTGGCCGGATAGGCCTTTTGTTTGTTTTCCGAGACGAGCGCCGCGGCCGTCACTTGCGGGATCATGAAACCGGAATTCAGACCCGGCTTGGGCGTCAGAAAGGCCGGCATGCCCGACAGCGCCGGGTCGACCAGCATGGCGATGCGCCGTTCCGACAGCGAGCCGATCTCGCAGACGGCGAGCGCGATCATGTCGGCGGCGAAGGCCACCGGCTCGGCGTGGAAATTTCCGCCAGAAAGCGCTGTGTCGTCCTCGGCAAAGATCAGCGGATTGTCGGTGACGCCATTGGCCTCGGTGCCGAGCGTATCGGCGGCCTGACGCAGCACGCTGAGTGCTGCGCCCATCACCTGCGGCTGGCAGCGCAGGCAGTATGGGTCCTGCACGCGCTCGTCGCCGACGCGGTGCGATTCACGGATGGCGCTGCCGGCCATCAAATTGCGCAACGCCTCGGCCGTCTCGATCTGGCCGCGATGTTTCCTGAGCAGATGGATGCGTAGATCGAAGGGCGCGTCGGAGCCCTTGGCGGCATCGGTCGACAGCGCGCCGCCGACCACTGCCGACTGGTAGAGCACTTCCGCCTCGAACAAAGCTGCCAGCGCATAGGCGGTCGAAAACTGCGTGCCGTTGAGCAGCGCCAGGCCTTCCTTGGCGCCCAATGTCACCGGCTCCAGGCCGTGCGAAACGAAGGCGACCTTGGCGGGAAAGCGGCCATGCGGGGTGAAACATTCGCCGACGCCGATCATCACCGCGGTCATGTGCGACAGCGGCGCGAGGTCGCCGGAAGCTCCAACCGAGCCTTGCGCCGGCACCACGGGGATGACGTCGTTGGCCAGCATCGCCTCGAGCAGCTCGATCGTCCGCGGCCGCACGCCGGAGGCGCCCTGGGCCAGGCTGGCCAGCTTCAGCGCCATCATCAGCCGGCAAATTGCCGCCGGCATCGGCTCGCCGACGCCGGCGGCATGCGACAGCACGATATTTCGCTGCAGCGTCTCGAGGTCGGCGGCGGGGATGCGCACGCTGGCCAGCTTGCCGAAGCCGGTGTTGATGCCATAGACCGGCTCGCCCTTGGCAACGATCCTGGCGACGGCCTCGGCGCTGGCCTTGATCTTCGGCCGGCAGGCATCGTCGAGCCTCAGTGCGCCGCCGCGATAGATGGCACGCCAATCGGCCAGCGTGGCATTGCCTGGCCTGAGCTTGAGTTCGGTCATTGTCCCCTCCAGATGCGGGCATGCAGCGGGTTGAAGCCCATGCGGTAGACGAGTTCGGCCGGGCGTTCGACGTCCCAGATCGCCAGATCGGCGGATTTTCCGACCTCCAGCGTACCGGTCTGTCCAAGCAACCCGAGCGCGCGGGCAGCCTCGCGCGTAACGCCGGCAAGGCATTCGTCGACCGTCAGGCCGAACAACGTCGCCGCCATGTTCATGGTCAGCAGCAGCGAGGTCAGCGGCGAGGTGCCGGGATTATTGTCGGTGGCAACGGCCATCCTGACGCCATGCTGGCGAAACAGGGCGATCGGCGGCTTCTTGGTTTCGCGGATGAAGTAGTAGGCGCCGGGCAAGATGGTCGCCACGGTTCCTGCCTTCGCCATCGCCGCCGCACCCGCCTCGTCAGTATATTCGAGGTGGTCGGCAGATAGCGCACCATAGCGCGCCGCAAGTTCCGCGCCGTGAAGATTGGACAGCTGGTCTGCATGGAGCTTGACCGGCAGGCCCACCGCTTTGGCAGCATCGAACACACGAGAAATCTGCTCCGGCCAAAAGGCGATGCCTTCGCAAAAACCGTCGACGGCATCGGCCAAGCCCTCGGCCGCGACGGCCGGCAAAATCTTGTTGGCGACAAGATCTATAAAGGCGTCCTTGTCACCTTTTGCTTCGGGCGGCAGCGCATGAGCGCCGAGGAAAGTGGTTCTGACCGTCACCGGCCGCTCACCGCCCAGCCGTCGCGCGGCGCGCAGCGACTTCTTCTCGTTTTCGAGGTCGAGGCCGTAGCCGGATTTGATCTCGACGGTGGTGACGCCTTCGGCGATCAGCGCGTCGAGGCGCGGCAGCGACTGGGCGACCAGTTCGTCCTCGCTCGCGGCGCGCAGAGCCTTGACCGAGGAAACGATGCCGCCGCCGGCCTTGGCGACCTCCTCATAGGTGGCGCCGGCCAGCCGCATCTCGAATTCATTGGCACGGTTGCCGACATGGACCAGATGGGTGTGGCAGTCGATCAAGCCAGGCGTGATCCAGCGACCGTCGCAGTCGGTCGCCTCGGCGCCCTCACGGAGTGCTGCCGGCATGTCGGCTTCCGGCCCGGCATAGACGATCCGACCGTTGCGCACGGCGATTGCACCGTGCTCGACGACGCCTAACCCGGCGCTGCTGTCGGCCATGGTCGCGAGACGCCCATTGCGCCAGAGGCGAACCTCCCCTGCCCGGCTTTTGCTCTTTGCAGCCATTATCTTTTCCGTTTCAATCGGGAGTTATTATGTATATACATATCAAAAGGCACTGCAAGCGCTATCATCACATGGCCAACCGGGATTTGGAGAAAGACGTGACGGCGATTTTTGCGGAACAGGCACTTCTGCCCGACGGCTGGCGCAGCGATGTGCGGATCGTAATCTCCGACGGCAAGATCGCAACGGCCGAGGCGAATACCTCGCCTCTGCCTGGCGACGAGCGCCATTCTGTCCTTTTGTCCGGCATGCCGAACCTGCACAGCCATGCCTTCCAGCGCGGCATGGCCGGCCTTGCCGAATTGCGCGGCCCTTCCGCCGACAGTTTCTGGAGCTGGCGCGAGGTGATGTACCGCTTTGCGCTGTCGATGACGCCGGACCAGGTCGAGGCGGTCGCAGCGCAGCTCTATGTCGAGATGCTGGAGGCCGGGTTCTCGCGCGTCGGCGAGTTTCACTATCTCCACCACGACCGCGACGGGCGGCCCTATGCCAATATCGCCGAGATGGCGGAGCGCATCGTTGCCGCAGCGTCCGAGACAGGCATCGGGCTGACTTTGCTGCCCGTCTTCTACGCGCATTCCTCTTTCAACGGCGCTGCGCCAAATGAAGGCCAGCGGCGATTCATCAACGATGTGAACCAGTTCTCGCGGCTTGTTGAGAAAAGCCGCGAATCCCTTCGCAGCTTGAATCAAGGCGTCGTCGGCGTGGCCCCACACAGCCTGCGTGCCGTGACACCCGAGGAACTGGAAAACATCACGGCGATGGCGCCGGAGGGGCCGATCCACATCCACATCGCCGAGCAGATGAAGGAGGTCGAGGACTGCCTTGCCTGGTCCGGGGCGCGGCCGGTCGAATGGCTGCTTGCCAATGCCAAGGTCGACCAGCGCTGGTGCCTCATCCACGCCACCCACATGACCGACACCGAGACGACCGATATGGCGAAAAGCGGCGCCGTTGCCGGCCTCTGCCCGATCACCGAGGCCAATCTCGGCGACGGCACCTTTGCCGCTCTGCTGTTCATGCAGCATGGCGGGCGCTTCGGGATCGGCTCGGATTCCAACGTGCTGATCGGCCTGCCCGACGAGTTGCGCCAACTCGAATATTCGCAGCGCCTCGCCCACCGCGCCCGCAACGTGCTGGCGGTGGCCGGCGGATCGACCGGTCGCGCGTTGTTCGATGCGGCGCTCGAGGGTGGCAGTTCCGCGTTGGGCGCCGGCGCCTCGCGGATCACTGCCGGTGCCTCGGCCGATCTCGTCTCGCTCGACGGCAAGCATCCATCGTTGGCGGGCAAGGCAGGTGATGCGATCCTCGACGCCTGGATTTTTGCCAACGGCACCAAGATCGATTGCGTCTGGGTGCATGGCAGGAAACTGGTCAGCGACGGCAGGCATGCAAGACGCGATGCCATTGCCGAGCGCTTCCGCAAGGTGATGACGGCGCTTTCGGCATGAGCATGATCGAGGCGATAAGCGCGGATTCTGGAAGCGCGGACGGCGGCGAGGCCCTTTCGCTACACCAGCGCATCCTGTCGGACATCAGCGAACGGATCCTGTCCGGCGCCTGGGCGCCCGGCCACCGCATTCCGTTCGAGCATGAACTGACGGAAGAATACAGATGTTCGCGCATGACGGTGAACAAGGCGCTGTCGCAATTGGCCAAGGCCGGGCTGATCGAGCGCCGGCGTCGCTCCGGCAGTTTTGTCCGCCGGCCGCAATCGCAGGCGGCCGTTCTCGAAATCCACGACATCCGAATCGAGGTCGAGGCACTTGGCCTGCCCTACCGCTACGAGCGCGTGGCGGGAAGCAGAAGGCGCAGCAGTGCCGACGATCGCGCCCTGCTGGAACTCGACGTCGCCGGGCCGGTGCTGGCGCTGGAATGCCGGCATTTCGCCGGCAACCGGCCGTTCGCCCACGAGCAGCGGCTGATCAACCTGGCTGCCGTGCCGGAGGCCGCCGAAGAGGCGTTTTTCGACACGGCGCCCGGTCCGTGGCTGATCGGCCGTGTGCCATGGAGTGCGGCCGAGCATCGCATCCGCGCGATTGCAGCCGACAAGCATATCGCGGCGGCTCTCGACATCGCGACCGGCGCGCCGTGCCTGGTGATCGAGCGGCGAACATGGAGCGCCGAGCACCCCGTCACCCATGTCCGGTTCACCTACACGGCCGAGAGCCACACGCTGGTGGCGCGGTTCACGCCGTCGCAGGGGTGAGCATTTCAACTGAGGGTCAGACCCCCTCACCCGGATTGCCCCGAATTGCGAAGAGCATTCGGGGCAATCCGACCTCTCCCCGAGGGGAGAGGAGATCGCTGGTGCCAGCGCCAGTCTCTTCTCCCTCGGGGAGAAGGTGGCCGCGAAGCGGCCGGATGAGGGGGAACCTACGGAGCTGCTCAAATCGCCGCGGTGACAATGATCTCGACCAGATATTCCGGTCCGGCAAGCTTGGCCTCGCCGGTGGCGCGGGCCGGCGTGTTGCCCTGCGGTACCCATTTGTCCCACTCGGCGTTCATCTCGGCAAAGGTGCTCATGTCGGCCAGCCAGATGATCGCCTGCAGGATCTTGGTCTTGTCGGTGCCGGCCTTGGCCAGCAATTCGTCGATCGCCGCCAGAATGTCTTTTGTCTGGGCGCCGACGTTTCCACCCGGCTTGCCGACCTGACCGGCCAGATAGACGGTGTTGCCGTGGATCACGATCTGGCTCATGCGCGGGCCCACATCGATGCGACGAATGCTCATTGGATATTCCTTCTCTTGTCCGGCTTTCTCTTGTCGGCTGCGCCTGTTTAGGATCGCTGCTGGCTTCGAGCAAGGCCGCTCGAGCGGAACCTCTTGAGCCAAGCCAAAGCGGACAACATGACGGCCCGGCCGCAATTCCGCCCGATTGGCTTGTTGACTAATGTAATAACATCACATATCGAATCCGCCCCTGCAGCACCGATCGTCGCCCCATGGATCGTCACATGAGCCAAACCTGCCTGACCTTCCGCGACCTGACGCTGGGCTATAACAGCCATCCTGCGATCCACCACCTCAATGGTACGATCCGCAAGGGGTCCTTGACGGCGGTCGTCGGCGCCAACGGCTCCGGCAAGTCGACGCTGATGAAGGGCATCGTTGGCGTCCTGAAGCCGATGGCCGGCGCGGTGATCCGGGCGCCCGGCGTGCGCGCCGCCTACCTGCCGCAGCAGTCCGAGCTCGACCGCTCCTTTCCGGCCCGGGTCGTCGACCTGGTTTCGCTTGGCCTGTGGCCGCGGCGTGGCATGCTCGGCCGCTATACCAGGGAAGATCGCGACTCGGTCAGCAAGGCGCTGATGGCCGTCGGCCTCGGCGGTTTCGAGAAGCGGCCGATCGACACGTTGTCGGGCGGCCAGCTGCAGCGCACGCTGTTTGCCCGCGTGCTGTTGCAGGATGCCGAGCTCATCCTGCTCGATGAGCCGTTCAATGCCGTCGACACGAAGACCGTCGGCGACCTGATCGCACTGATCAAGCGCTGGCATGGCGAGGAGCGTACGATCATGGTGGTCGTCCACGATCTCGACCTAGTGCGGCAGAATTTCCCCGAAACACTGCTCCTGGCGCGCCAGCCGGTCGCCTGGGGCGAGACCAGAGAGACGCTGCGGCCGGAGAATTTGTTGCGCGCGCGCCGCTTCCACGAAGCCTGGGAGGACAACGCGCCATGGTGCGAGCCTGGCGAGCATGATCACAGTGTGCACGATCACAGCAGCCACGAGCATAGCCATGACCATCATCACGGCTCCGGGCCGAGGGCGGCATGATGGACGTGCTTTACGGTCTTTTCGTCGCCCCGTTTGCCGACTACGCCTTCATGCAGCGGGCGCTCGCCGGTTCGATGATGCTGTCGCTCGGCGCCTGCCCGGTCGGCGTGTTCCTGATGCTGCGGCGCATGAGCCTGTCCGGCGACGCCATGGCCCATGCCATCCTGCCGGGTGCTGCCGCCGGCTTCCTGTTTTATGGCCTGGAGATCCTGCCGATGACCATCGGCGGACTGATCGCCGGCATCATCGTGGCGCTCGGCGCCGGCGCCGTCTCGCGCTTCACCATCCAGCGCGAGGACGCCTCGATGGCGGCCTTCTATCTGATTTCGCTGGCGATCGGCGTGCTTATGGTGTCGATCCGCGGCTCCAGCGTCGATCTCATGCATGTGCTTTTCGGCACCGTGCTGGCGCTGAACAACGAGGCGCTGACGCTGATCGGCGGCATCGTCGTGGTGACGCTGGTCAGCCTCGCCATCTTCTGGCGAGCGCTGGTCGCCGAATGCCTCGACCCCTTGTTCCTGCGCTCGGTCAGCCGGATGGGCAGCCCGGTGCATTTCATCTTTCTCGGCCTCGTCGTGCTCAACCTCGTCGGCGGCTTCCAGGCGCTCGGCACCTTGCTGTCGGTCGGGCTGATGATGCTGCCGGCAGCGGCGGCCCGCTTCTGGACCTCGCGCGTCGAGCCGATGTGCGTGCTGGCGACAGTGATCGGCTTTGCCTCTTGCATTGCCGGGCTGCTGTTGTCCTATCATGCGTCGCTGCCCTCCGGCCCGGCCATCATCCTGTCCGCCGGCGTCGTCTATTTCGCCTCGATCCTGTTCGGGACGCGCGGCATCCTGCGCGCCCGCATCATCCATCACCGCCACAGAACTGCCTGATCCCAACGAAGGAGACTTGTCCATGCTGAAATCGATCCGCGCCGCTTTGGCCGTGAGCGTTATAACATTAACCGCCTTTGGCGCATCTTCGGCTTTCGCGGAGCCGTTGAAAGTGGTCGCCAGTTTCACCATCATCGGAGACTTCGCCAAGAATGTCGGCGGCGACCGGATCGATCTGACCACCATCGTCGGGCCGAACGGGGATGCGCATGTCTACGAGCCGAGCCCAGCCGATGCGGTGGCGATGGCCAAGGCCGACATCGTGCTGGTCAACGGCCTGCATTTCGAAGGTTTTCTGCAGCGCCTGGTCGACGCCAGCGCAACCAAGGCGACCGTCGCCGTGCTGACCAAGGGCGTCACGCCGATCAATTTCAAGCCCGAATTCGCCGAGGCCGACGCCCACGCCGATGGTGAGACGGCAACCGATCCGCACGCCTTCCAGTCGATCGCCAATGCCAAGATCTATGTGAAGAACATCGCCGACGCCTTCTGCACGGCCGACGCTGCGGGTTGCGACAGCTACAAGGCCAATGCAGCCGCCTATACGCAAAAGCTCGATGCGCTCGAGGGCGAGGTACAGGCAGCGATCCAGTCGATCCCGCAAGAGAAGCGCGTCGTCATCACCTCGCATGATGCCTTCGGCTATTTCGAGCAGGCCTACGGCTTGACGTTCCTGGCCCCGGAAGGCGTGTCGACCGAGTCGGAGCCCTCCGCCGCCGACGTCGCCAAGCTGGTCAGCCAGGTGAAACAGGACAAGGCGGCGGCGATCTTCGTCGAGAACATCACCAATCCGCGGCTGATCGAGCAGATCGCCAGCGAGACCGGCATCAAGGTGGGCGGCACGCTCTATTCCGATGCGCTCTCACAGCCCGACGGCCCGGCCTCGACCTATATCGACCTGATGCACAACAACATCGCCCAGATCAAAGGCGCGATCCTCGGCAGCTGAGCCGACCGATCCGGTTCATCCAGCCGGGCTGGCGCATGATGCGTCCTGGCGACATGCGGCGTTAGCCCGGCTGGATTTCCGGCATCGAAATCTCTATCTGCGCGGATGGATTTCTTTTCGCGCGGATTGCCGACCGGGTCAGGGAGTGGCAAGACTGCCGCTAACCAGATTGCGAGGACCCCAGCCATGGAATACCGTCAGATCAGCGAGGATTATTCGGTCTCGGGCCAGATCCAGCCCGAGGATGTCGCGACCATCAAGGCCGCCGGCTTCAAGAGCGTGATCTGCAACCGGCCGGACGACGAGCAGCCCGGCCAGCCATCGGCCGACACCGTCAAGGCGGCGGTCGAGGGCGCCGGGCTCGCCTTCCGCTACATCCCCGTCATCAGCGGCCAGATCACGGCCGAGAATGTCGAGGACCAGGCTGAGGCGCTCGACGAACTCGAAGGCCCGGTGTTCGCCTATTGCCGGTCCGGCGCCCGCTGCACCAATCTCTATGGGCTGATCCAGCAATCGAAAGGGTGAGAGGCGTTCCGATCGTTAGTGACGCCGCCGTCTGGCTGTGACCCGCCGCAGCCAGAAGAATGCGACGAGCAAAGCGACGTATAGCGCAAGATCGACGAGCGCAATCGTAGCGACCAAAAGTACGATGAAGCCCGCAAGACATATCGGAAAGCCGACACCGCACCACCAGCGCGCCTTCGGGTGAGTGAGTTCGACCCAGCCATAGGGCCATGAAGGCCAGGGATTGATCCGAAAGCTCAGGTCCAAGGCCTCCGGATTATGCGCGATGTGGATTAGGCTACCAATGGCGTAAGGAACCATCCCGCCTATAAAAATGATGAAACCAGCGATCTGAAAGGTGGTCATGGCTTGAAGTCAAATCGGCAGAGCACCGGTTTCCTTCAGTGTCTCCAGCACGATCGCCGTCTTCACATGCTGCACCGATTCATGCGGGAGAAGCACGCTGTTGACGAATTCCGACAGCGACTTCAGGTCCGGCGTCACCACTTTCAATATATAATCCATCTCGCCGGTCAGCGCGTGCGCCTCCTGCACTTGCGGTAGCCGCGCCACCAGTTCGCCGAAACGCCGCGCATTGTCGCGGTTGTGGGTAGCGAGCGTCACCGAGATGACGTTGACCAGGGAAAAGCCGAGCTTGTCGCGGTCGAGCACCGCCCGGTAGCCCTTGATATAACCGTCCTCCTCCAGCCGCTGGCGACGACGCGAGCATTGCGAAGCGGACAGGTTCACCCGTTCCGACAAATCGTTGTTGGTCAACCGCGCGTCGGCCTGCAGCAGAGCCATTATCTTGCGGTCAAACTGGTCAATGCGCGCTTCATCCATGGATTTCGACCCGGTCATGCACAAGTTGCGCATGATCGGAACATTTCAAGCGTTTGAATGCAAGCAATTTGCACTCGCTCCGCGCTATGATTGGGCTCAGATATGGCCGATGCGGCCAATGCCAGATTTCGGGCCAGATTTCGGAGCAATGCCATGGGTCCCTTCCCGCACGACGCACCGCCCGCCAAGATCAGCAAAACCAATCCCGCCGGCACCGACGGCTTCGAATTCGTCGAATTCGCGCATGCCGAGCCGGAAAAGCTCGCCGAGCTTTTCACCCGCATGGGCTACGTGCCGGTGGCCAAGCACCGCAGCAAGGACATCACCGTCTGGCGGCAGGGCGACATCAATTATGTCGTCAATGCCGAGCCCGGCTCGCATGCGAAGAAATTCGTCGACAAGCACGGCCCTTGCGCCGCCTCGATGGCTTGGCGTGTGGTCGATGCCAAGCATGCGTTCGATCATGCCGTTGCCAAGGGCGCGACGCCCTATGAAGGCGCCGGCAAGTCGCTCGACGTGCCGGCAATCGTCGGTATCGGCGGATCGCTGCTCTATTTCATCGAAACCTATGGCGAGAAGGGCTCGGCTTACGACGCCGAGTTCGACTGGCTGGGCGAGCGCGATCCCAGGCCGGAAGGCGTCGGCTTCTATTATCTCGACCACCTGACCCACAATGTCTATCGCGGCCAGATGGACAAATGGTGGGATTTCTACCGCGACCTGTTCGGCTTCAAGCAGATCCATTTCTTCGACATCGACGGCAAGATCACCGGCCTGGTCAGCCGCGCCATCACCTCGTCCTGCCGCAAGATCCGCATCCCGCTCAACGAGTCCAAGGACGAGACCAGCCAGATCGCCGAATATCTGAAGAAGTACAATGGCGAGGGCATCCAGCACATCGCCGTCGGCACCGACGACATTTACGGCGCCACCGACAGGCTGGCCGCCAACGGCCTGAAGTTCATGCCGGGCCCGCCCGAGACCTATTACGACATGTCTTATGCCCGCGTGAACGGCCATGAAGAGCCGATCGAGCGCATGAAAAGGCACGGCATCCTGATCGACGGCGAAGGCGTCGTCGACGGCGGCACGACCAAGATCCTGCTGCAGATTTTTTCAAAGACTGTGATCGGGCCGATCTTCTTCGAGTTCATCCAGAGGAAGGGCGACGAAGGTTTTGGCGAGGGCAATTTCCGCGCTCTGTTCGAATCCATCGAGCAGGACCAGATCAAGCGCGGCGTGCTGAAGGTGGACGGCAAGGCAGCGTAGCCAGTTCGGCCGAGGTGCCTTGTGGTTTGATCAGTTATGACCTAAATTCTGGTCATAAAGGATCGAGTCATGAATGTTTCCATTGCCGAAGCCAAGGCCAAATTGTCGGAACTCGTCAGCCGTGCGGAAGCCGGCGAGGAGATCGTGCTCACACGCCACGGCAAGGTGGCGGCGCGTATCGTACCTCCGGCAGTGGCCGAATCCCTGCCGCGTATCGGCGCATTGAAGGGCAAGATCTGGATTGCGGACGATTTTGATGAACTCGGCCCCGAGTGGGATGAGTACGTGAAATGACGGTCGGCCCGTTTCTCGCCGACACACACATCATCCTCTGGTCGATTTCGGACGATCGACGTCTCAGCGAGCACCACCGCGCTATTCTGGCTTCGGAAGCGGTGGTGTTCGCGAGCGCGGCTAGCGTCTGGGAAATTGCCATCAAACGCTCGATCAGAAAACTCGATGCGCCGGACGACCTGCCAACGCTGCTTCCAAGGATGCAATTTCAGCCGCTCGCCGTAACCTTCCAGCACGCAAACGCCGTCGGCAGCCTACCCCACCACCATGGTGATCCGTTCGACAGACTTCTGATTGCGCAGGCGCAAATGGAGAATCTCACCATCCTTACATCCGACCCGCATTTCGCCAGTTACGATGTGGCTTTGGCATAATTAGCCAAGCAGTTGGTCTCGCAGTCCCAGCCGCTCGACTTCGGCTTTCCTCAACTTAACATCGTAATCGAGGAAGAACTCGTCGAGTTGTGGCGGTTTCACCGAGGTGCCAGACAGCATCGCGTGCACCTGGCCGCGATGATGGATGTCGTGGATGAAGAGATGGGCGAGCAAATCGCCGATCCGCTCCGGTATCATGCCGTCCTCGCGCCGATCAGTGACGACGCGGCGTTCGAGATCGTCCGCCGACAGGCGGTCGCAAAAAGCGATCAGCCGCCGGTCGGCCTCCGCCCGCTTGCCAAAGAGCGCGTCCGCTTCGTCGAAGCGCAAGAACTCATCATAGGCCGCGGCGCCGACGCCGCCCTCTTCGAGAAAATCGAGATAGAGGTGATCGACCGCCAGAATGTGGTTCAGCGTTGCCTTGATCGACGGGAAGAAGCTGGTTCGCTCGGCTTCGAATCACCAGGCTTAAGCTGCAGTACGGCGCCATAAAGCCGGTCGTTCGACCAGAGATTGTTGCGCGCCATGCGGCGGAAATGGTTCAGCAGGTCCATGACTTCACTCAGCTGACCGGACCAACGACAAGCCTGCCCCCATTAGCAGGAATCCAGCGAGAACAATCAGCAGCAGCCCGATCATGCGCCGCCGCATGCCTTGCGTTTCCTGGTCACGCGCGACGTTCGTGTTGGTGACGGTGTGAAACATCATCGCCTTGCGCGGAAAGCCGCTGCGGTTGGTCAGGCCGGGCGAGCGCGCCTCGATGCGATAGCTCAGCCGGATCGCCTGGATGAAGATCGCCAGCATGACAAGGGCCCAGACACCGCACAGGAGATAGAATGTCTCGCCTGTCATTCTCTTGCCCCCTCGTATTTCTCGACCTTCTGCTCGATGGCGCCGAAGATCGAATGCCCGCCCCTGTCCTTCATCTCGATGCGCACGGTATCGCCAAAGCGCAGAAACGGCGTCTTCGGTTCGCCGGCTTCGATGGTCTCGATCATACGCAACTCGGCGATACAGGAATAGCCGGCGCCGCCCGCCGAGACAGGCTTGCCCGGCCCGCCATCGAGCTTGTTGGAGACGGTGCCCGAACCGACGATGGTGCCGGCGGCCAGCGGCCGCGTTTTTGCGGCATGGGCAATCAGCGCCGGAAAGTCGAAGGTCATGTCGATGCCGGCGTTCGCCCGGCCGAACGGTTTGCCGTTGAGATCGACCAGCAGCGGCAGGCTGACCTTGCCGCCGTCCCAGGCATCGCCCAGTTCGTCCGGCGTCACCGCAACCGGCGAAAAGGCTGATGACGGTTTCGACTGGAAGAAGCCGAACCCCTTGGCAAGCTCGGGTCCGGTCAGGCCGCGCAGCGTCACGTCGTTGACCAGCATGACCAGCCGGATCGCTGCCCGCGCCTCGTCGAGGCCAGCGCCCATCGGCACGTCGTCGACAATGACGGCGACCTCGCCTTCCAGGTCGATGCCAAGGGTCTCGTCGATCATGCGGATTGGGTCGCGCGGTGCGAGGAAGGCGTCCGAGCCGCCCTGGTAGATCAGCGGATCGGTCCAGAAGCTTGCCGGCATCTCGGCGCCGCGCGCCTTCCGCACCAGCTCGACATGGTTCACATAGGCCGAGCCGTCGGCCCATTGGTAGGCGCGCGGCAGCGGCGAATGGGCGTCGTGCTCGTGAAAGCGAGCCGACGGCACCGCATTGTTCTCCAGCGATTCGGCCATGGCGGCGAGATGCGGCGCGATCCGACGCCAGTCATCGAGCGCGGCCTGCAGCGTCCGCACCAGGAACGACGCATCGGTAAACCGCGTCAGGTCGCGCGAGACGACGACGAGTTTTCCGTCGCGCGTCCCGTCCTTCAAGGTGGCAAGCTTCATGCGGTTTCCTCTCCTGGCGCAGCTTTGGTGCTGCTTTGATTTTTGTTCTACGCATGATCTCGTCCGAAAACCGGTTCCCACTTTTCGGGATCATGCTCCAGCCCCACAACAAGGCCGTCGCGGGCGATCGTCAAGTCGCCGGCCCATGTTTTCCTGACGGCGGCGATCCAGTCGGCCTCGCCGATCTCGGGATCGTCGGCGGGAATGAGGTGGTTGAGGACCAGCCTTTTGACGCCTGCATCACTGGCGATGCGGCCCGCTTCCTCGGCAAAGCTGTGGCTGGCAAGCAGGTGTTCCCTCAGTCTTGCACCGTTGCCGGTCTTCGCGACCAACCTCTCGATGCCCTCTTCCAGCATGGCCTCGTGGACCAGGACGTCGGCGCCTTCGGCGAAATCCGACAATGGCGGAAAGAACGCCGTATCGGACGAGAAGACGATGCTTTGCCCGGCTTGCTCGAAGCGCAGCGCAAAGCAGTCCGTCACCGGCGGGTGGTCGACACGCAAGGCCGATATTTTGAGACCGCGCTCTTCCGCCACCTGGCCTTCACCAAACTCGACAATCGAGACCAGGTCGCGGAGATCCGGCCGCCCTTCGTCGGCGATGCGGATCTCGATGTCGAACTCCATCGCCTGGCAAAAGCGCTGCCAATAGTAGCCGATGCCGGGCGGGCCGAATACGGTGACCTTTGTCCCCAGGCCGGCCGTCCATGCGGTGTGGATCAACGGTCCGAGTTCCAGCACATGGTCTGAATGCAAATGCGTGATGAAGATCAGGTCAAGCGCCTTCAGACTGACGCCGGCATCGGTCAGCCCGCGCGTTACGCCCAGCCCGCAATCGACGACGAGGGTGCGGCCAATCTCCAGCAGCGATGAACTCGGCCACGGTCCGCCCGGCCGGAGCGCCGGACCACCCTTCGAGCCAAGAAGCACCAGACGATCCATCATGCGACGGCGCTCAAGACCAGTCGCCCTCGGGCGTGCCGTTGAAGCGTTTCTTCAGATCGGCCCAGCAGTCGATATAATTGTCCTGCCGGGTTTCGAGTTCGGCGCCATAGCGGGTCACCATCTGCGGGAAGCGTGTCTCGAACATGAAGGCCATGGTGTTGGCGAGCTTGACCGGTTTCAGCTCCGCGCGCGAGGCCTTTTCGAAGCCAGGCGCATCGGGTCCGTGGGCCAGCATCATGTTGTGCAGGCTGATGCCGCCGGGCACAAAGCCCTCTTCCTTGGCATCGTACTGACCATGGATCAGGCCCATGAACTCGCTCATGATGTTGCGGTGATACCACGGCGGGCGGAACGTATTTTCGGCAACCAGCCAGCGCGGCGGAAAGATGACGAAATCGATATTGGCAGTGCCTTCCTCGCCGCTCGGCGCGGTCAGCACGGTGAAGATCGATGGGTCGGGATGATCGAACAGGATCGCGCCGACGGGGGAAAACGTCGCAAGATCATATTTGTAGGGTGAATAGTTGCCGTGCCACGCCACCACATCGAGCGGTGAATGATCGATCTCGGTGACATGGAACTGGCCACACCATTTCACGATCAGCCGACAGGGCGTGTCCTTATCCTCGAACCAGGCGCAGGGCGTCTTGAAATCGCGCGGATTGGCCAGGCAATTGGCGCCGATCGGGCCGCGATCCGGCAGCGTCAGCTTGGCGCCGTAATTCTCGCAGACATAGCCGCGCACTTCGGCATCCAACAGTTCGACCTTGAACACCAGGCCACGCGGCAGCACGGCGATCTCGCCCGGCGTGAGTTCGATGACGCCCATCTCGGTGATCAAGCGCAAGGCTCCAACCTGGGGCACGACCAGCAACTCGCCGTCGGCGTTGAAGAAATGGTCGTCGGCCATCGAACGGTTGGCGACATAGACATGTGCCGCCATGCCGGTCTGGCCGAGCACGTCGCCGGCGGTGGTGATCGAGCGCATGCCGGCGATGAAGTCTGTCGGCTCTTTCGGCATCGGCACGGGGCTCCAGCGATACTGGCCGAGAGCGAGCTGGTGGTCGCCGACGTTCGGCGCGCTTTTCCACAGCGGATAATTCGCCGCTTTGAAGCGACCGGTATGCCTGACGCTCGGCCTTATCCGATAAAGCCAGGAGCGCTCATTGGTGCCGCGCGGCGCAGTGAAAGGAGAGCCCGAAAGCTGCTCGGCGTAGAGGCCGTAGGCCGGCCGCTGCGGCGAGTTGCGTCCTTGCGGCAGCGAGCCCGGCAAAGTCTCGGTCTCGAAGTCGTTGCCGAAACCCGGCATGTAGGAATAGGCCATGGCATCCTCCCTGGATACTGACAGAGCGCGCTCCTCGCCTCCGATGGCTGCGGCACTCAAGCATTGACCAAACTGGTTTCATCTGTAACCATTGAAAATGTAACTATCAACCACGGCGTCTGCCGGGATACAAAATCATGGACGTCCTGGAACTCGAAAGCTTCCTGCCCTACCGGCTCTACCGTCTCGCCGATGCCGTCAGCCGGGAATTCTCCAGGATATACAAGGACCGTCACGGCCTGACCCGACCCGAATGGCGCACGCTGGCCGGGCTCGGCCAGCACGGCACCATGACCGCGACGGAACTCGGCGAGCAGTCGGCCATGCACAAGACCAAGGTTTCGCGAGCCGTCGCCGAGCTCGAACGGCGCCGCTGGCTCACTCGCACACCGGATGGAAAAGACAGGCGGGTCGAGCATCTGACGCTGACCCGAGCTGGCCTTGTCGCCTATCGCGAGATGGTGCCGCTGGCTAAAGCGTTCGAGCTGGAATTGCTTGCGAGGCTGAGCACGGAACAGCGAGCGGCCGTTGTCAGCGGAGTGGCGGCCCTGGAGATGGCGTTGCCGGATCGACGAAAGGAGCTGTGAAAGCTGCTACGCAGCGATCGTTCACACCCCCTCTGTCCTGCCGGACATCTCCCCCTCAAGGGGGGAGATTGGACGTCGCTTCGGCTTTCGCCAATCTCCAAAGAAGAGCGATGTCGGCGAAGCTGCCAATCTCCCCCCTTGAGGGGGAGATGGCCGGCAGGCCAGAGGGGGGTGCTGTCCCGCCAACATTTCTGATCGCCTACCAGTCCATCACCACCTTGCCGGAATTGCCGCTCTTCATCGCTTCGAAGCCGGAAACATAGTCGTCGATGCCGATGCGGTGGGTGATCAGGCCGCTGACATCGAGAGGACCCTGCACCAGCGCAATCATCTTGTACCAGGTCTCGAACATCTCGCGGCCGTAGATGCCCTTCAGATGCAGCATCTTGAAGATGACCTTGTTCCAGTCGATTTCGAAGCCGGTCGGCGCGATGCCGAGAATGGCGATCTTGCCGCCATTGTTCATGGTGTCGATCATGTCGCGGAAGGCAGGGGCTGCGCCCGACATTTCGAGGCCGACGTCAAAGCCCTCGGTCATGCCAAGCGCCGGCATCACGTCGCGCAGCTTTTCCTTCGATGCGTCGACGACATGCTGAACGCCAAGCTTTTTCGCCAGTGCCAGGCGCACCGGGTTGATATCGGTGATGACCACTTTTCGCGCGCCGACGCACTGCGCCACCAGTGCACCCATGATGCCGATAGGCCCGGCGCCGGTGACCAGCACGTCCTCGCCGACGAGATCAAAGGACAATGCGGTGTGAACAGCATTGCCTAAGGGATCGAAGATCGCCGCGATCTCGTCGGGCACGTCGTCGGGGATCGGCACCACATTGTGCTGCGGGATCGCCAGGTATTCGCCAAAGGCGCCCGGCCGGTTGACGCCGACGCCGAGCGTGTTGCGGCACAAATGCCCCCTGCCCGCCCGGCAGTTGCGGCAATGGCCGCAAACGATATGGCCTTCGCCGGAAACGCGCTGGCCGAGTTTGTACTCGGTCACCGCCGCACCGAAATCGGCGACGGTTCCGACAAATTCGTGGCCGGCAACCATCGGCACCGGCACGGTCTTTTGCGCCCACTGGTCCCAATTATAGATGTGGACGTCGGTGCCGCAGATCGCCGTCTTCCTGATCTTGATCAGCACGTCGTTGGGGCCGATCTCCGGCACCGGCACTTCTTCCATCCAGATGCCCGGCTCGGCCTTGGCCTTGACCAGCGCCTTCATCATGTTCGACATTCTTTTGTTCCCCAGAACCTTAGTCGCTTGAACCTCTTGATCCGGAATCGCTTTTCGGTTCCGGCCGTTCAGGAAATCACGCCGAGTTCCCGACCGACTGCGGCGAACGCCTCAACCGCGCGATCGATGTCTGCGCTGGAATGGGCGGCCGACATCTGCGTGCGGATGCGCGCCTGGCCCTTCGGCACCACCGGGAACGAGAAGCCGATGACATAGATGCCGCGCTTCAGCATCCGCGCCGCCATCTCCTGCGCCAGCGTCGCATCGCCAAGCATCACGGGGATGATCGGGTGGTCAGCGCCGGCCAGGGTGAAGCCGAGCTTGCCCATCTCGGACCGGAAATGCCCGGCATTGTCGTAGAGCCTCTTCCGCAATC
>NZ_JAMYQV010000036.1:0-37657 GCF_040321065.1 Mesorhizobium sp. M0563 | reverse complement strand
TTGCGGATCGCGCTCGACGACAGCGACGAACGCGGGCCGTGGATGAAGGTCCAGGCCGGCGCGTTCATGCGGGCGAGCCGCGGTGGGGGGGGGGGGGGGGCGGGGGGGTGTAAACCACACACCCCCACAAACCCCACCCCCCCCCCGCCACACCCCCCCGCCCCGCCCTTTTCAATCGTGAGTGACCAAGCCAAGCTTGGCCGACCGCAACACGGTCAGGCTATGCGGCCCGCGCTGCCGGCCGCTTACCGCCGAAGCGGCGCTTGTTGTTGCCCTTGAAGGGCTTGGCGCCTTCCGGCTTGCGCTCGCCCGCAAAGGCTGGCTTGTCGCCGAACCGCTTCTTGCCGAAGCCGTTGTTTGCGCCGCCGGGCCGCCTGCCGTCGCGACGGCCATTGTGGTCGTTGCGATCATTGGCCGGTTCGAAACTACGCTCGTTCTTCTCGGCGGGATTGCGCTGTGGATCGGGGCTGCCGAGATGGTCGGCAACGATCGGCAGCTTGGTGCGGATGATGCGCTCGACCTGGCGCAGCTTGCTGTTTTCGGACGGGTCGCAGAGCGTGATGGCGATGCCGTCCATGCCGTTACGGCCGGTGCGGCCGATGCGGTGGACATAGCTCTCCGCCTCGTCCGGCAGGTCGAAATTCACCACATGGCTTATGCCCGGCACGTCGATGCCGCGCGCCGCAATGTCGGTCGCCACGAGAATGCGCACCGAACCCTCGCGGAAATCGTTGAGTGCCTTCTGGCGAGCGTTCTGCGACTTGTTGCCGTGGATGACGGCGGCCTTGAAGCCGTCACGCTCGAGATCCTTTGTCACCCTGTCGGCGCCATGCTTGGTGCGCGAAAAGATGATGACGGACTTCATCGCCTCGTCGGCAAGCATGTTGGCCAGCACCTGACGCTTCTGCTTGGTGCGGGCAAAGACGACGCCCTGCACGATCTCGGCGGCCGCGGTGCTGTGAGGAGCGACTTCGACGCGAATCGGGTTCTTCAGCAGGCCTTTCGCCAGTTCGGCGATTTCGGCCGGCATGGTTGCCGAGAACAGCACCGTCTGACGGTCCGGCGCCGTCGCCCTGGCGATGCGCTTGACGTCGTTGATGAAGCCCATGTCGAGCATGCGGTCGCCTTCATCCAGCACCAGCCATTTGGTGTCGGCAAGCACGAGGTCGCCTTCACGCACCAGGTCGGTCAGCCGACCTGGCGTTGCGATCAGGATGTCGACGCCGGGCGCAACCTTCTTCACCTGGCTGAAGCGCGAGACGCCGCCAAGCACCAGCGCTGTCGAGACATGCGCGCCCTTGGCAAGCAGCTTGATCATCTCCTCGATCTGCACGGCGAGTTCGCGCGTCGGCGCCAGGATCAGTGCGCGGGCTGTCTTCGGCCGGCGCTTGGTGCCAAGTGCGATGATCTTCGACAGGATCGGCAGCGCGAACGCCGCCGTCTTGCCCGAGCCGGTCTGGGCGATGCCGAAAATGTCGCGGCCTTCGAGCTGCGGCGGGATCGCCTGGGCCTGGATCGGCTTCGGATCGGTAAAGCCGGCGGCATTCGTGGCCTTGAGCAGTGCGCCGGTAATTCCAAGTGCGGCGAAACCGTTCAGTTCCCCAGCGTCCTTACCGGTCAAAGTGTTTTCATTGGTCAAAATATTCTTCTTTCATGCGGCTCCTGGCCGCAAACATCAATGGCGGCAGGGCGCAACCTGCCGTCGAAAATTGTCATGAAACGACAAGGCGGGCGGACGTTATCGTCCGCACGGCAGCGCTGTCGTGCCCGCAGGCATCATGCCACGGGGCTTTTTCGCCACCTTGCCGATATGTCGGGAAGAGGGAAAACAGACGCAACCAGTCTCATTCATCGAGAAGGCCGGATTATCCCGGCCCAAGCGCCTATGCCGCCGCATATGGCCCAGTTCGCATCGAAATGCAAGGGGCCTGATGCTGCAGCGCAGCAAAAGCCATTAGGAAGCGGCGCTTGCGCTCTCTCCCAGGCATGATTACCACAATCAAGCTTTCCGTTTCGGGGACCGGTCATGAAGGACGTGCTGAAGGAACTCGAGCGCCGCCGCGAGGTCGCTCGCATGGGCGGCGGCCAGGCCCGCATCGACGCCCAGCACAAGAAGGGCAAGCTGACCGCCCGCGAACGCATAGACGTCTTTCTCGACGAGGGCTCGTTCGAGGAGTTCGACATGTATGTCGAGCACCGCTCGACCGATTTCGGCATGGAGAAAACCAAGATCGCCGGCGACGGCGTCGTTACCGGCTGGGGCACCGTCAACGGTCGCCCGGTCTATCTTTTCGCCAAGGATTTCACCGTGTTCGGCGGCTCGCTGTCCGAGGCGCATGCCGAAAAGGTGGTCAAGGTGCAGGAGATGGCACTGCGCAACCGCGCGCCGATCATCGGCCTCTACGACGCCGGCGGCGCCCGCATCCAGGAAGGCGTGGCGGCCCTCGGCGGCTATGCCGAGATCTTCCAGCGCAATGTACTGGCCTCCGGCGTCATTCCGCAGATTTCACTGATCATGGGCCCTTGCGCCGGCGGCGACGTCTATTCGCCGGCGATGACCGACTTCATCTTCATGGTCCGCGACACCTCCTATATGTTCGTCACCGGCCCGGATGTGGTGAAGACCGTCACCAATGAGACGGTCACCGCCGAAAGCCTCGGCGGCGCTTCCGTCCACACGACGAAGTCCTCGATCGCCGACGGAGCCTACGACAATGACGTCGAGGCGCTGCTGCAGATGCGCCGGCTGGTCGATCTGCTGCCCGCCTCCAACACGGCGGAAATTCCCGAGATCGAATGCTACCAATCGGTCACCGATCACGATCTGTCGCTCGACCGGCTGATTCCCGACAATGCCAACAAACCTTACGACATCAAAGAGTTGATCCTTAAAGTTTCCGACGAGGGTGACTTCTTCGAGATCCAGCAGAATTTTGCGAAAAACATCGTCACCGGCTTCGGCCGTGTCGAAGGCCGCACAGTCGGCTTCGTGGCCAACCAGCCGATGGTGCTGGCCGGCGTGCTCGATTCGGATGCCAGCCGCAAGGCCGCGCGTTTCGTGCGCTTCTGCGACTGCTTCTCGATCCCGATCGTCACCTTCGTCGACGTCCCGGGCTTCCTGCCCGGCACCGCGCAGGAATATGGCGGGTTGATCAAGCACGGCGCCAAGCTTCTGTTCGCCTATGCCGAAGCGACCGTGCCAAAGATCACCGTCATCACCAGAAAGGCCTATGGCGGCGCCTATGATGTCATGGCGTCAAAACATCTGCGCGGCGATATGAACTATGCCTGGCCAACGGCGCAGATTGCGGTGATGGGCGCCAGGGGCGCGGTCGAGATCATCTATCGCAAGGACATCGGCGACGCGGAGAAAATTGCAGCACGCACAAAGGCTTACGAGGATCGCTTTTTATCGCCCTTCGTTGCCGCCGAGCGCGGCTATGTCGACGAGGTGATCATGCCGCATTCGACCCGCCGCCGCATCGCCCGCGCGCTCAGGATGCTGCGCAACAAGGATATGCAAAACCCTTGGAAGAAACACGACAACATCCCGCTGTGAGGGGCTGATGTCGCGCCTGGTCCTCTACATGGGAGCGCGTTTCGGCAGATTTGCCATCCTGCTCTTCGCTCTCCCGCTGTTCTGCCCAATAGTCCTGTGGTTCTGGCTCCTCGATTGGCATCCGCTCGCCGTCATCGCGACTGGTGCTGTTGCAATCCCGGCCGCGATGCTGGCCATCGTTCTGTTGATCGGAACATTGTTCGCCGGTTTTCGACCCAGCAAGGTCAAGGGGATTACTCGGGAATCAGCCCCGAAGCTGTGGGCTGTCTGGGAGAGTATTGCCGGCAAACACCGCGCCAGCCGAACGAGGATCATCCTGAGCGACGATCTCAACGCCAGCGTCGGTGAAGAGCGGCCGTTTCTAGGCTTGCTTGGTCGCAGGCCGATTCTCACCATCGGCCTGCCATTGCTCGCAGCGACCGACCAAAAGGCATTTGCGGCGATCTTGGCTCATGAGGACGCCCATCTGAAAAACAAAGATACAAATGGCGGACTCAACCTGGCCGAACTCGAGAAAAGCTTCGATCTAATCTTCGACTTCGCTCCTCCGGGGAAAACCGTTTCAGGCAGCCTGTTCTACTGGATGCTTGGTCCGCTGTCGCGCACTCTGGAGCGCGAAGAAATACGGTTGTCGCGACGAGCGGAAATTGACGCAGATCGCCATGCAGCGACGTCCGGCGACGCACATGATGCGGCCCGCGCCCTGCTTCTGATCGGTGCCGCCAGTGCGTTCTTCGATGATCAAGTCTATAGCCCGCTCCAGCGTGAACTGCTTGGCGCCATGGCTCCGCCCCGTCCACCACTCGAAAGGGTCCTGGCGGCCGCCGCTCACTTGTCGAGACTTCCCATTCTGCAGGAGTATGCTCAAAAAGCGTGGGACGCGCGAGATAACGAAAGTGCGGACCATCCGCCCTGGTCCGAACGTCTGATTGCTCTTGGATTTAGCTCGGCTCCAGAGATAGAACCAATTCTGGTTTCTGCCTTGTCGAGCCTGCTGAGCGATGCGTTCGTCGCCGAACGCGTCCGCCATTTCGACGGCGAATGGACATCGAACATCGCCGACGACCTCGATCGATAGCTATCCACCTGGAACTACTGCGGCCAATGCCTCAGTCGGTGGCCTATTCCTCTTCCGCAGCACCGAACCCGGCTCCCATCGTCGCGCGGGCAGCGCCCGACCACGGCGTGGCGTGATTGTCGATGCGCATCTGGAAGATAAAATAGGTCGGCGAGCAGAAGCCGATGCCTTTCACCTTGCCGATGCCGGGCGTATCGGGTGGCAGCGACTGGCACATGTAATCCTCGCGGCAGAAATGGTCGGCCGAGCAGGCAGGACGATTGCCGCGATTGACGGCACCGCCCAGGCACTGGTCGAAATTATTGGTCGCTACGCAGGTGTCGAATTTTTTGCCGCCGACCAACCCGCAAATCTCGTTCGGCATCGGTTTGCCCGTCTTGAAGGCGGCAAAGCTGCGATCCCGGTCGTCGCAGCCGCGATAGGCAATCCCCGCCGGCACACCGATCTTCGGCGGCCGGCAGGTGTAGGCGGCGCGCGAAATGCTTGGCGCGAACGCCGCGAACTGGCCGGTGATGGTATAGCGGTCATTGAAAGGCTGTTCCGGGTTGCTGGCGATCGAGCCGGTCAGGCATGGATGGCCGGAAAACATGTTTTCGCTGTCCTTGGGCAGCAGGCATTGCGCCAGCTTGGTGCGCACGCCGGACACGGTCGCCAGCGGCGTGCAGACGGTGCCGCCGCCGCATTGCCAAGTCGCGCCAAAGCGGGCCGCATCCGCCGGCATCAGGCACGGCATCGCCATCTCGGCCGGCGAATAGGCGATCTGTCCAGCATCGCTCCATGTCGCCGGCGGCGCGAAGGACAGCGGGCGGAAGCGGTTCGGTTCCTTGCCGTCGGCAGTCGCGTGCAGCCAGGCGACGCGACGCGGGATGTCGGCGTGGAGATGCGGCGAGATGCCGACCTCGATGCGGTTGAGCGGCGAGGTCGTCTTGTCATCGAGGCCGATGAAATGGAAACCGGCGGTCGAGCCCGCCTGATGGCAGCCTTGGCAGGCGCCGTTGTCCAGCCGCTCGACCAATGCCTCTGGCGTGCGCACCAGCTTCAGCGCAGAGAAATCGAGCCCTTCGAAATCCGCGGGCTGGAACAGCGGCGTGAACGGGTGGTTGGCCTGCCTTGCGCTGCCGAAGGTCGACCACGAAATGACCTTCCTTGCCAAAAACTCATCGGGGATTTGGTAGACGCCGAGATCGACCGCCGCAACATTGGTGCGGACATAGTCGGCAAGTCTTGCTTTCAGCGCGGCGTCTTCGGCAAGACGTGCCATGTCGGGCGTGTTTTCCAGCGGCTTTTCGCTGACAGCCGTTCCGTCGATGCCGAAAATTCGCATGAGATAGGCAGCCTGCCCGCCGAATTCGGTCTCCTGGCCGGAGGGGAAGCGGATCACTTGCGCATTGAGCTCGAGCTGTTTGAAGGTGAGCGCCGCCCTTTCCAGCGGCCCGCCGGTCAGCCAGCCGGCATCGACGCTCTCGTCGAGCTGTGGTGCCCAGCGTCCGGCGACGCCGACACAGCCGCCATCGACATCCGGCGTGGCATTGTAGACGGCACTGAAATTGAACGGCAGGCGCGAGGCCAAAACCTTGCCGTTCTTCTTGAAGCTGTAGGCGAGGCGATAGATAAAGCGCACTTCGCCGCAACTCCCGTCGCCTTTCAGCGCGGCGAAGTCGCGCCGGTCGAGCCGGTTGACCACGCCGACGAGGCGGAACCGCGCTGCGTCGGTCCTCAGCCAGCGTATGTCCATGACACGGCCAACATTGCCGTCGGTCACCTCGTACAGCGGCCGGCCGCCGGCCTTCATCTCGGTCCGCAATGCTGCGACGTCGCTTGCAATCGTTTCGACGATCGCGTGGTAAGCCGGCGCCTTGTCATAAAGCGTCTTCAAATCGCCCTTGCCGTCGACGCCGAAAATGCCGGCGAAGCCAAAGCCCTTGGCATCGAGAGCAGCAAGTACCGCTGGATCATCGACGATGGTCACCGGCTGCTCAGCGGCATTCGCCGACAGTGTCGCCAAAGCGGCCATGACGAGCGTGGTGAAAAGGAGTGCAATGCGTCTCATCGAAGGTCCGGCTGGCTTTCGATCAATTCCCGCAGCACTGGCACCAGAGCCGACGGTAGATCCTCGGCGATCAAGCCGGGCCCGAAACGACGGCCGGCCTCGGCGTGGATCCAGACCGCCGCGCAGGCAGCCTGGAAGGCCGCCATGCCTTGCGCCAGCAATCCGGCCGCGATCCCCGACAGAACGTCACCAGAGCCAGCCGTGGCCAGCCACGGCGCACCGTTGGCATTGATCGCGGCCCTGCCGTCGGGCGCCGCGATCACCGTGTCGGCACCCTTGTAGACGACAATGGCATTGGCGCGCTTTGCTGCTTCGCGCGCCTTGGTCACTTTGGACTGTTTTTTGTTCCCAGCGATATCTGGAAAAAGCCTGGCGAATTCACCCTCATGTGGCGTCAGCACCAGTGCCGGTGACCATGTCTGACGCGCTGCGTCGAACAGTGCCTGAGGCTGAAGCGCCAACGAGGTGATGGCGTCGGCATCCAGAACGATGGCACTGGCGTGAATTTCAGGCGTAGCCGCTGATGCGCGGGTCAGATCCGCGATCGCCGCAATCAACTGCAATGCGAAATCGCCGACCTTGGGTTTCGGCCCGAGCCCCGGTCCGAACACCAGCGCCTCGGGATGCCGCGCCACGAGGAATTCCTGCACCTCTTCGGGCGAGCCGGCCTCGCGCAGCATGATCGAGGTCAGATGCGCGGCGTTCACCTGCATGGCGTTTCCAGGTGAAAGCACAGTTACTGCCCCTGCCCCACTGCGAGCCGCGGCCATGGCCGACAACCTCGCTGCGCCCGTCGCACTCGGTCGGCCGGAAAAGACAGCAACATGGCCACGCTTGTATTTATGCGAATCGACAGCCGTTCTCGGGAAGTACCATCGCAGCCAAAGTTCCGGTGTGTTCTCGAACGCCGTGACCTTGAGCTGATCGATGATCCCATCCGGAATGCCGATATCGGCGACGATGATCTCGCCGCACAGCTCGCGCCCCGGCATCAGCAGATGGCCTGGCTTTTTCCGCACGAAAGTCACCGTGACCTCGGCCTGGAAGTGAGCGTTAGTCAAGCCGGTCTCGCCTGACACACCCGAAGGCAAATCGATCGAGACCACCGGGACGCGCTCAGCGCTGCTCAAGCCTGAGACGGCCAACGCATGCATCGAAATGTCCTTGGACAGTCCCGCGCCGTAGAGTGCGTCCACGACCACTTCACCCGCTTCCGGGTAGCAATGGCCAATGTGTTCCACGGGCAAGTTGCAGGCATCAGAGGCCAACGCGGCATCGCTTCCGGGTTTCTGCTTGCCTTCGGCCCAGACGGCAACGTTCATGCCGGCCTCTGCCAACAACCGCGCCACGACATAGCCGTCGCCGCCATTGTTGCCGGGGCCGCACAGGACATGGACGCGTCTCGCTTGGGGATAGCGCGCCAGGACGACGGCAGCGACCGCTTCGCCGGCGCGCCGCATGAGGCCGAAGCCATCGAGTGGCCCGGCCGCAATCGCCAGCCGATCGGCCTCGGCCATTTCAGACGGAGACAAAAGTTCGTTGCTCATGGAATATCAGGCGACATGCACATCATTTCCCCAAGCATTGTCCAGTTTTTGATCCGACGCAAACAACGAAGGTCCCTAAGCAAAGTTGGCGGCGTACCTCGTTCGGGACGACGGCGCGCAGCTGCTCATGAAATATCCGATCTGCCCAATTTTTGTGCGGACGGCAGGACCGGCGGTGTGTAGGCTCGCGGTGTTCATGGCGCATCCGACGCAGCGAATGATGCGAATGTACATTCCTGCGCGGCATGGTATCCAAATCATGTGAGGCTGCTCGGCGCCCCATCAATTGGCACAGTTCGTGCTTGATTGAGGCGCAAGCGGGGCTCACAACCCGTCTTTTTTGGCAGTGGAGGCCACTTTTTACATGAAAAAGATCGAAGCGATCATCAAGCCGTTCAAGCTAGACGAAGTGAAAGAAGCGCTTCAGGAGGCCGGGCTGCAAGGTATCACCGTTACCGAGGCCAAAGGGTTTGGCCGCCAGAAGGGCCATACCGAGCTTTATCGCGGTGCCGAATATGTCGTCGACTTCCTGCCGAAGGTGAAAATCGAGGTCGTGCTCGGCGACGATGCCGTCGAAGCCGCGATCGAAGCCATCCGCAAGGCGGCCCAGACCGGCCGCATCGGCGACGGCAAGATCTTCGTCTCCAACATCGAGGAAGTCGTGCGCATCCGCACCGGCGAAACCGGCATGGACGCGGTCTGAATTTTCCCGTTAAAAGGCCATGTTCAAAACGTCATCACATAGGGAAGCAGGGACATGACGACAGCCAAAGACATCATGAAGCAGATCAAGGACAACGACGTGAAGTTCGTCGATCTGCGCTTCACCGATCCGAAGGGCAAACTGCAGCACGTTACTATGGATGTCGTCGAGGTCGAGGAAGACATGTTTGCCGATGGTGTCATGTTCGACGGTTCCTCGATCGCCGGCTGGAAAGCGATCAACGAGTCCGACATGGTGCTGATGCCCGATCCCGATACGGTGCATATGGACCCGTTCTTCGCCCAGTCGACCATGGTCATCCTGTGCGACATCCTCGATCCGATCTCGGGAGAATCCTACAACCGCGACCCGCGCGGCACCGCCAAGAAGGCCGAGGCCTACATGAAGGCGGAAGGCATCGGCGACCAGATCTTCGTCGGTCCTGAAGCCGAGTTCTTCGTGTTCGACGACGTCAAGTACAAGGCCGACCCCTACAATACCGGCTTCCGGCTGGATTCGACCGAATTGCCGTCCAATGACGACACCGATTACGAGACCGGTAACCTCGGCCACCGGCCGCGCATCAAGGGCGGCTATTTCCCGGTGCCGCCGATCGATTCGGCACAGGACATGCGCTCGGAAATGCTCACCGTGCTCGCCGAGATGGGCGTGCGCGTCGAAAAGCACCACCATGAAGTGGCCGCCGCCCAGCACGAGCTCGGCATCAAGTTCGACACGCTGGTCCGCAACGCCGACAAGATGCTGATCTACAAATATGTCGTGCACCAGGTCGCCAATGCGTACGGCAAGACGGCCACTTTCATGCCGAAGCCGGTATTCGGCGACAATGGCTCTGGCATGCACGTCCACCAGTCGATCTGGAAGGAAGGCAAGCCGACCTTCGCCGGCAACGAATATGCCGGCCTGTCCGAGAGCTGCCTGTTCTACATCGGTGGTATCATCAAGCATGCCAAGGCGATCAACGCCTTCACCAACCCGCTGACCAACTCCTACAAGCGCCTGGTGCCCGGCTATGAAGCGCCGGTGCTGCTCGCCTATTCGGCTCGCAACCGCTCGGCCTCGTGCCGCATTCCGTTCGGCTCGTCGCCGAAGGCCAAGCGCGTCGAGGTCCGCTTCCCCGATCCGGGCGCGAACCCCTATCTTGCCTTTGCCGCCATGCTGATGGCCGGCCTCGACGGCATCAAGAACAAGATCCATCCGGGACAGCCGATGGACAAGGATCTCTACGACCTTCCGCCGAAGGAATTGAAGAAGATCCCGACCGTCTGCGGCTCGCTGCGCGAAGCCCTGCAGAGCCTCGACAAGGACCGCGGCTTCCTGAAGGCCGGCGGCGTATTCGACGACGACCAGATCGACAGCTACATCGAGCTTAAGATGGCCGAGGTGATGCGCTTCGAAATGACCCCGCATCCGGTCGAATACGATATGTACTATTCGGTCTGATCTGGATCGTTGCAGCCAACAAAAAAACCCCGGCGGAGACGCCGGGGTTTTTTTTATTGCGATGCGATCGGAGAGAACGTCACGGCGCAGACCTGAGGTCTACGCCGGGACGAATGTTCAAGCCGCGGCCGAAACCTCGGCGCTGGTCGGGACGGAGGCGATCGTCTTCAATATCTGCGAGGCAATCTGGTAGGGGTCGCCCTGCGAGTTCGGACGGCGATCCTCGAGATAGCCCTTGTAGCCGTTGTTGATGAAGGAGTGCGGCACACGGATCGAGGCGCCGCGGTCGGCGATGCCGTAGCTGAACCTGTTCCACGGCGCGGTCTCGTGCTTGCCGGTCAAACGCTTGTCGTTGTCCGGACCGTAGACGGCGATGTGATCCATCAGGTTCTTGTCGAAAGCCGCCATCAGCGCTTCGAAATACGCCTTGCCGCCGACTTCTCGCATATAGGCGGTCGAGAAGTTGGCATGCATGCCGGAGCCGTTCCAGTCGGTATCGCCGAGCGGCTTGCAGTGATATTCGATGTCGATGCCGTATTTCTCGGTCAGGCGCTGCATCAGATAGCGTGCCATCCACATCTGGTCGGCGGCCTTCTTGGAGCCCTTGCCGAAAATCTGGAATTCCCACTGGCTTTTGGCCACTTCGGCGTTGATGCCTTCATGGTTGATGCCGGCGGCGAGGCAAAGGTCGAGATGCTCCTCGACGATCTGCCTGGCGACGGAGCCGACATTGCTGTAGCCGACGCCGGTGTAGTACGGGCCTTGCGGCGCCGGATAGCCACTCTCGGGGAAGCCGAGCGGGCGGCCGTCCTTGTAGAAGAAATACTCCTGCTCGAAGCCAAACCAGGCACCCTCGTCGTCGAGGATGGTGGCGCGCTTGTTGGATGCATGCGGCGTCACGCCGTCCGGCATCATGACCTCGCACATGACGAGCGCGCCATTGGTGCGGGCGGGATCCGGATAGACGGCGACCGGCTTCAAAACGCAGTCGGAGCTGTGGCCCTCGGCCTGCATGGTCGAAGAACCGTCGAAGCCCCACAGCGGAAGCTGGTCGAGCGTCGGAAACTCGGCATAGTCCTTGACCTGCGTCTTTCCGCGAAGATTGGGAACCGGGGTGTATCCATCGAGCCAAATGTACTCGAGCTTGTATTTCGTCATTCTAGCCTCTCGTTGCTTGATCACCGAACCCTGGATGGCGCCGGGGCGAGCCGGCCTATCCAGCAGCCGACCTGCCGACTGTTAAAATGCAATTCGTGTGCCATTTGGCTGGCGACGGGTGCGGCAAAAGCGATGTAGTGTCGGCGCAAAATTGCTGAGCCGTCGTAATTGTGCGATCGGATCGCTCACAAGCATAGTTTGCATAAATATTGTGCAGCTACTGATCTTTTTATAATCATGTTGCCTAATTCGATTGCGAAACCTATCTTGGGGAAAGGTTGAATCGGCAAGGTTGTGCCGAAGAAAGGAAACCGACAATGGAAATCACTTCCACTCGTCAGTCGGCCAAAATCCTGATGTTCCCGGTGGCAGCGCGCGCTTCTGCCTCAAATTTAAGCGGAAAGGCTAAGTTCGCAGCAGAACTTGCTTCTTTGCGCAACCGAACGGATTTCGGAAGTGCCTGGTATCATGAGGCAGCGATCGAAGAAGCGAAAAACGATCGGAAGAGCTGAGCCTCCCCATCTCTCGTCTCCCTCCGATGAATCGCAAAGCCCGGCGCGATCGCTCGCGCCGGGCTTTGCTTTGAATCGGGACAGGTCGGCTATTGCTTGGTATGCAGGTCTGTTCCGAGGGTATCCCTGATGAAGATCATGCCGATGACCAGCGACATCGCCGCGATCACCACCGGGTACCAGAGACCGTAGTAGATGTCGCCCTTGTAGGCGCTGAGCGCGAACACCGTCGCCGGCAGCAGCCCGCCGAACCAGCCATTGCCGATATGGTAGGGCAGCGACATTCCGGTGTAGCGGATGCGGGTCGGAAACATCTCGACCAGGATCGCGGCGATCGGCCCGTACACCATCGTGACGAAGATCACGAGGATGAGCAGGATGCCGATCGTCATCGGCCAGTTGACCGCCGCCGGGTCGGCGAACATGGCGAAGGGACCGCCGCCCGGTATGGTGTAGACGGTGACCTCGGGAGCTCCCGCGGCCTCATCGGCACTCAGCAGCTTGTCCTTGATCGCCTGCTCGGTCGGAACCGTCGCCTTCTCGCCGGCGCGGATCGCGGCCGCGTCGAGCTTCAGCTCGGGATTGGCCGCGATGAAGGCTTCGAGCTTCTGGTCCGGCACCTTGGCCGCTGCCCGCCTCAGCGGGTAGCCACCGTCCTGAAGCGCTGTGTTGACCGCCTTGGCGAAGGCGGCGTCCTTGGCCTTGGCCTGGTCGCCGGCGGCAGTAGCGTCATACGACGCAACCGTCTCGTTGCCGATTTTGACCGACGCAGCGGTGCCGGGGGCTGCCGTGGCCACTACGTCATAAGGCACCGAGTTCTTGGTCAGGAACGAGGTGGCGATATCACAGGACGTGGTGAACTTCGCCGTGCCCACCGGATTGAACTGGAACTTGCAGTCTCCCGGTGCCGCGGTCACCGTCGCCCGGGTGTTCTGCTGCGCGGTGGCGAGCGCCGGGTTGGCTGCCCAGGTCAGCGCCTTGAACAACGGGAAAGTGCAGACGATCGCCAGTGCAAGGCCGGCCATGATGATCGGCTTGCGACCGATCTTGTCGGAGAGCCAGCCGAACACGACGAAAAAGATGGAGCCGACCGCCAGCGCGATTGCGATCATGATGTTGACCGACTGCGCGTCGACCTTGAGCACGTTGGTTAGGAAGAACAGCGCGTAGAACTGGCCATTGTACCAGACCACGGCCTGGCCGGCTGTGAGGCCGAGCAGTGCCAGCAGCGCAATCTTTGCGTTCTTCCATTGGCCGAAGGCTTCCGTCAATGGCGCCTTGGAGCCTTTGCCTTCGTCCTTCATGCGCTGGAAGGTCGGCGATTCAGAAAGCGACAGCCGGATCCATATCGAAATCCCGAGGAGCAGAAAGGAAACGATGAAAGGAATGCGCCAACCCCACGCGGCGTAGGTTTCCTTGGCCATCGACCCCTGGACGATCAGGATGACGACCAGCGACAGGAACAGGCCGAGCGTTGCCGTCGTCTGTATCCACGACGTGTAGTAGCCGCGGCGATCGTCGGGTGCGTGCTCGGCGACATAGGTCGCGGCACCGCCATACTCGCCACCGAGCGCCAGGCCTTGCAACATGCGCAAGATGATCAGGATCACGGGAGCGGCAATGCCCAAAGTCGCATAGCCAGGCAGCAAGCCGACCAGGAAGGTCGACAGGCCCATGATCGTCATCGTGACAAGGAAAGTGTATTTACGGCCGACAAGATCGCCGATGCGGCCGAACAGCAATGCGCCGAACGGACGCACGAGGAAGCCAGCGGCGAAAGCCAGAAGCGCGAAGATATTGCGCGTAGCTTCCGGGATGGTTGGGCTGAAAAAAGTCGAACCAATGAACACTGCCAACGAGCCGTAGAGATAAAAATCATACCATTCGAAAACGGTGCCGAGCGAGGAGGCGAAGATGACCTTCTTCTCCTCGCGCGTCATGCCGCGGCTTGTTTTGCCGGCGGTCGATGCCATTGCCATGAGTGTATCCTCCCGTGTGATTCCGTCGGTCCTCGATGCTGCGCGTCATCGTCCGCGTTTCCTCGGAACGCAGACTCAGTGCAGCCACCGGTGCAAAAAATGACAGAAAGCAGTGCCCAGAGGCAGACCGCCTTTGGGATTATGACTTTGGTCTAATGTGCAGTGCGAAATAGCGGCCGGTGCCGTCAGCCTTTGAGCGCTTCGAGCAGGCTGACTGCCGCCATCATGTCGCGCTTGCGGGCGGCGCGGCGGGCGACGGCCTCGGCATCATGGCCCCATTGCTCGGCCTGCCAGTCCTCGTCGACATGGCCGGCAGCCCAGGCCACCTCGCCGTCGAGCTCGCCGAAATCGACGGCCAGCGCCAGCAGCGCCGATCCGGTCAGCGAGGTCATGACGTAGATGGCAGCAAGGCGCAGCGGATCGGCACGTTGGGCTAGATGCTGGCCAAGCAGCGCGATACTCTCGCGCGGCTGCTCGACGTGGATCACGCCTTCGGCGAGCTGGAACCGGGCGCCGAGCGCGCTGCGCGCCCAGTCGATGACCGGATCCCAATGCTCGTTCTGCCGGTCGACCAGCCCCTGTGGTGTATCCGCGCGGTAGCAGAGCAGATCTGATGAGGCGAAGCGCAGGATGTCCTCCAGCACCGCCTGGGGATCACTGGCGACCCCATCGATTGCGGTGTTGACCAGACGCATCACCGGCATCGTTACCGGGTCGATGGTCTCCTCCTGTGCGGCGAATTCCTCGGCGACGAGAGCAGCCGCCTTTTCGGTCGGCAGCGCCAGCAGCGCCTTGGCCGGTGTGCGGACGGGCTTGCCATCGAGATGGACGGCAAAACCATCCTCGACCGGTGCCACCGCGACGGTCTTGTAGAAGCGTTTTGGCAGCGGCGTCTTCATCTGGATCTGGGCGCGACGCACCGGATCCGGATCGGAGAGCTGCTTTCCAGCTTCGAGGTCGTTCAAAATATCGCGCATGCTCATCCGGGGCTTTGTTTTCGGGCCGGCCGGTTGACGATGATAAGACCGGCGGCGATCAGGCCGAGTGCCAGAAAGATACGAACGGTCAACGGCTCGTTCAAGAACACGGCGCCGCAAAGCACGCCGAAGACCGGCGACAGGAAGGTGAAGCTCGACAGGCCAGATGCAGGGTAGCGCCGCAGCAGCCAGAACCACAGCACATAGGTGAAGGCGACAACGTAGACGGCCTGGAACAACAGCGCCAAGGTCGGCAGAAGGGTAAAGCTGCGGACGGGCGGCCCGGCAAAGGGCATCACCAAAATGCCGACGGCGGCGGCACCGGCCAGCTGATAGAGCAGCAGCTTTTCGGCGCTGGCCTCCACCAGTTTCGACCGCTTGATGACAATGTTGGTCACGGCCCACAGAATGCCGGCGCCGAGACTGAGCAGGTCGCCGCTCAACGTCTCGCCACCATTAGCGCTCAGTTTGTCGGAAAACACCGCGACCAGCCCGGCGAAAGCGAGCAGAAGCCCAACGAGCTTGCGTGCCGTGATGCTTTCGTCCAGCAGGAAATGGCCGCCGACCAGCATCCAGAACGGCATGGTGTTGACCAGCAAGGTGTTGCGCACGACGGTGGTGTGCTCGAGCCCGACATACAGAAACAGGAACTCGAGACCGAAAAGCGCGCCTGCCAGAATGCCGGCGACGAGAGTCTTGTCGGGCGTGAACAGCGCGATGCCGCGCCAGCGGCACCAGCCGAAAACACACAGGCCGCCGATCACCGAGCGGGCGATCGATAGGAAAACGGGATCGTAGCCGGCATAGGAGATCTTGGCGGCGACGTAGTTCAGGCCCCAGGAAAAGGTCAGCCCGACCATGATGGCGGCGGCCGCCAGATCGACCGCGTCACGGCGGTCGAGCGTATCTGTGGCGACGCCCACCGGCCCTAGTCCTCCGCGCTTGCGTCGTCGAAGCCGATCAGGTTCCAGCTCTGGCGCATGTGCGGCGGCATCGGCGCGGTGACGTCGACAAACCCCTTATCGGGATGCGGGATGACGATGCGGCGGGCGTGCAGATGCAGGCGGTTTTGCATGCCGCCTGGAAAATCCCAATTGGTGTCGGCTTCGAAATATTTGGGGTCGCCGATGATCGGGCAACCGATATGGGCGGCATGAACACGAAGCTGATGAGTGCGCCCGGTATAGGGTTCCATCTCCAGCCACGACAGGGTCTGCGCCGCCTGTTCGACGATGCGGTAATAAGACACGGCGTGGTCGGCGCCCTTTTCGCCATGCTTGGCGATGCGCACGCGATCGCCGTCGGGCGTCGGTTCCTTGATCAACCAGGTCGAGATCTTGTCCTCGCGCTTCGGCGGCACACCTTTGACCAGCGCCCAGTAGGTTTTCTTCGTCTCACGCGCCCGGAACGCTTCGGCGAGCTTCATGGCGGCGAGCCTTGTACGGGCGACAACCAGCACACCCGACGTGTCGCGGTCGAGCCGGTGCACCAGGCGCGGCTTCTCGCCCTTCTGGTTGCGCCAGGCTTCCAGCATGTCGTCGACATTGCGGGTAACGCCCGAACCGCCCTGAACCGCTAGGCCGGCCGGCTTGTTGAAGACGAAGACCTTCGGGTCCTCATGGATCAGCATCTTGGCCAAGACATCGGCATCGCCCTGGTTGCGTATCGAATGGCCGGTGAGCGGGCTTTCGCCTTTCTTGTCCACTTCGAGCGGCGGCACACGCACCGTCTGGCCGGCTTCGACGCGTGTATCGGCCTTCACCCTGCCGCCGTCGACGCGGATCTGGCCGGAACGCAGCAGCTTCTGCAGATGACCGAAACCGAGACCGGGGAAATGGGTCTTGAACCAGCGGTCGAGCCGCATGCCCGCCTCACCGGTATCCACTGTGATCTGTTCAACGCCTGCCATGATTCCAATCGCCGTTTTGCGAACATGCAACGGCATTCGCCGGCACCCGCAATCTCACTCGGTTATTCGTTGTCGGTTCCATATTGCAGAACCTGAACTTTCTCCAGCGTGATCAAGCCACTTGTCATGATTGTTTCAAGCACGGGCAGAAAAGCGGCCAATTTTTCCTCGTCGTCGACGATCTCGATGACAAGGGGAAGGTCCTCCGAGAGACGGAGGATCTTCGTGGTGTGAAGTCGGCTGGAATGGCCAAATCCCATCGCCCCGCGCAGGACGGTCGCGCCGGCAATCTGCATTTCGCGGGCCTTCAGCACGATGACCTCATACAGCGGACGGCCATCTGCCCTGTCGTTTTCGCCGATAAATATGCGCAGCAATTGTGCCAGTGGTGGTATCTTCATTGCCTGGATCCTCTCAGCCGGTTGAGGCGCACTGCAAAGATGTGGCCAAGCCAGACGGCGGCAAGCCAGGCCACCACGGAGATCGCGATATTGAGTGCCGCCGCCACAAGCTTCCCGCTTTGCGCGAGGGTGAGTGTTTCAAGGCTGAAAGCGGAGAAGGTCGTCAGGCCACCGCAGAAGCCGGCCATGAAGAACTGGCGCTGCAGCGGACTGGCGAAGACGCGACCATCCGGTCCCGTCAATGTCGCATAGAAGCCGATGAGGAATGAGCCGACAATGTTGACGAGGAGCGTGCCGAAGGGAAATCCAGTGCCCCACCAGGCGGTGCTCGCCAATGAGGCGAGCGCCCGCAGCACGCCGCCGATCATGCTGCCAGCGGCCACGGTCGCATAGATACGAACCGTTTGGCTCGTTCGGCGCCAGCCAATGAGGCGCGCCGCACGCCCCGCCATCCCGTCGGAGCGGAGCTTCTGCGGGCCGCTCATGGCGCCCCGCTGCCAATCAGAAGACTTCCCGCGGCAAAGCCCAGCGTCACGCCGCCGAGGCTCAGGAAAACCGAAAGCAGCACATTTCCGCCGGCGCGCAGCCATTCGCCCTCACGCGCCAGCGCCAGCGTCTGCAGGCTGAATGAAGAGACCGTGGTGTAGCAGCCGAGGCCGCCGGTGACGACAAAGGCCCAAAGGGCAGGCATGCCGTCGCGCGCCACGGCATGCGCAACGACGCCGATTGCAAACGCCCCCGACACATTGACGACCATCGTGCCCCAAGGAAAGGTCTCGCCGACCCGGCGGGCGACGAAGCCGGACAGGAAGAAGCGGGCCATTGCACCGATCGCGCCACCAAGACAGACAAGCAACAGATGATACATCGTGCTCCCTCGCGCCAGTTACGCTACGGTGTCAGGCAGCTCCGACCTTCTTCGGCTTGCTGGACGCGATCATCTTCCAGTTCTTGTAGAACATGGCATTGATGCGCTCGACGCTGACCGAAACAATGGCGAGGAGCGTCGAGATCAGACCGGGAAACGGCGATGGGCGAATGATGTCCATGAACACGCAGTAGCGGCGCCCGTCATACTCGTTGACCGAGCGATGAAGCAGCGTGTCGTCGAAGATGAACAGCGGGTTCTCGTGCCAGTAATTCTTGGCGTTGCCACACTGGACGAACACTTCCGATTTCACCGGGATGAGGTTGTAGAGAATGCGCAGGCTGAGCCGGAGCGGGCCAAAGTGCCAGGAAGTCGATTCCCTGCCGCTGAACACAGAGACGGCAATCGTCTTGATGTATTTGAAATCCTTGTTGAATTCGGCGACGTTGTCTATTTTGTGCTTGCCATACCACTGATAGACATACATGCCGCGCCGGCCGCTGCCGAAATTGGCGTCGATGTCGGCGATGATCTCGTCCTTGCGTGCCTTGAAGACATCCAGGACCTCGTTGACCTCGCGCTGGTAGTCCGGAGGAAACTGGTCCAATTTCCAGACACCGCGGTTTCTATAGCACAGCAGATCCACCAGCAGATTGAAGGGCGAAAGCAGCCAGGTGAAGATGCCGTTGCCCAGGAAATAACCACTGAACAGCGCCCAATTCTTGTTGTCGTTGCGCAACACGTCGATCAGGCCGAGGACGATGAAAATCGTCGTCAGAATGGGAATGACATAGAAGCCGAGCGCCAGCAGCGGAATGGCTATGGCGAACTTCCGAAGGGTTTTGCGGGATTTTTTTGTCATTTTTCCACGCGCCAGGCGCGATTCCGTTCTGAATATCGTCGGTACGTTTCTGGCCTGCCGCCGGCCGAAGGCGCATCTTGATAGGGTTTTTTATCCCATCAGACAACGGCGATCACACCAGTGTGCGACTGGCAGCTACTTTTCCCGCTCGCTGCGCAGCTTCGCCCAATAGTCCAGCCGCTTCCTGATATCGCGCTCGAAGCCGCGCTCGGGCGGATCGTAGAATGTCTGCCTTCCCATCTTCTCAGGAAAATAGTCCTGGCCGGAAAAAGCGTCGGGCTCGTCGTGGTCGTAGCGATAGCCGGAGCCGTAATCTTCCTGTTTCATCAGCTTGGTCGGCGCATTGAGAATGTGCTTGGGCGGCAGCAGCGAACCGAATTCCTTGGCCGCCTGTGTGGCGGCCTTGAATGCGGTATAGACTGCATTGGATTTCGGCGCGGTAGCGAGATAGACGGTAGCCTCGGCGAAGGCCAGTTCGCCCTCGGGCGAGCCCAGATAGTCGTAGGCGTCCTTGGCGGCGTTGGCGACGACGAGTGCCTGCGGGTCGGCCAGCCCGATATCCTCCATCGCCATGCGCACCAACCGGCGCCCGAGATAGAGCGGATCCTCGCCGGCGTCGAACATGCGGGCCAGATAGTAGAGTGCCGCGTCGGGGTCGGAGCCGCGCACCGATTTGTGCAAGGCGGAGATCAAATTGTAATGGCCGTCCTGGCCCTTGTCGTAGATCGGCGCGCGGCGCTGGACGATGCGCTGTAAGGCCTCGGCGCCAAACACTTCACCTGATTTGGCGGCACGCCAGACCTCTTCGGCCAGTGTCAGCGCCGCGCGGCCGTCGCCGTCGCTCATGCGGATGAGCATCGCCCGCGCCTCGTCATCGAGCGGCAGCGCCCTGCCCTCTGCCTCCTCGGCCCGCGCCAGGAGCTTGGCGATGCTGTCCTCGCCGAGCGAGTGAAAGACCAGGACGCGTGCGCGCGACAACAGCGCGGCGTTAAGCTCGAAGGACGGGTTCTCCGTGGTGGCGCCGACCAGCACGACGGTGCCGTCTTCCATCACGGGCAGAAAACTGTCCTGCTGGGCGCGGTTGAAGCGATGGATCTCGTCGACGAACAGCAGTGTCTGGCGGCCGTTGGAGCGGCGCAGCTTCGCTGCCTCGAACACTTTCTTCAGGTCGGCAACGCCGGAAAACACGGCCGAGATCTGTTCGAAAGCGAGGCTTGTCTCGCCGGCAAGCAGCCGTGCGACCGTGGTCTTGCCGGTGCCGGGCGGGCCCCAGAAGATCATCGAGCCGAGCGAGCCGGAGCCGATCAGCCGCGTCAGCGCGCCGTCGGGACCGGTCAGATGCTCCTGGCCGACGACCTCGCCGAGGTTCTTCGGGCGCAGACGGTCGGCCAGCGGCCTGCCGGGCGGCGTCTTTTCCGGTTCATCGACACTGAACAGATCGGCCATGCAACTTCTTCTGCCTGGAGCCCGACCATGCTGACGTCGGGCTTAGTAACGCAACACCTGGCGCAGTATCTGCCCGCCGCGCTCGACGGTAAAGCGCCACCAGCGTGTATCCTGCTGGGCTATCTGTTCCAGGGTCGCCGCCTTGTCGATCGTCAGGCCATTGACCTCACGCACGATGTCGCCCGGCTGGAAACCAAAATCGGCAGCGGGCGAATCGCGGTTGATATCGACGACGGTGACGCCTTTGACATCGGTGCGCAGACCAAGCCGCTGGGCAAGCCGTGGCGATAGTTCGGCAACCCTGGCACCGGAAAACGGGCTACGGCCGCGCAATGTGAGCTCCGCAGCTTTGGCGCCCTCAGGCGGCCGTTCCAGCGCGATGTCCATCGTCGCCTGCTGACCCTTGCTTAGAACGCCGAAGCTGGCATTCGTACCGATCGACAGCGTCGCCATCCGGTAGTCCAGCGCCCCGACGCTCTCGACCGGCTTGCCGTTGAGCGACAGCACCACGTCACCAGGCTTGAGCCCTGCCTTGGCAGCGGGTCCTGCCTCTTCGACCGCAGAAACCAGCGAGCCGGCCGGTTTGTCCATGCCGAGCGATTCGGCAATCTGCGGCGTCACCGCCTCGAACTCGGCACCGACATACGGCCGCTCGAAGAAGTCGAGCCCGGCCTTGGCCGCATCGGCGAAGGCGCGAACCATGTTCGAAGGGATGGCAAAGCCGATACCGATCGAGCCGCCGCTACGGCTATAGATCGCAGTGTTGATGCCGATCAGTTGACCACCCATGTTGACCAGCGCGCCACCGGAATTGCCCGGGTTGATGGCGGCGTCGGTCTGGATGAAGAAGCTGGAATCGGAGACGCCGATATGGCTGCGCGCCACAGCCGAAATGATGCCGCTGGTGGTGGTCTGGCCGACACCGAACGGATTGCCGATCGCCAGCACCAGGTCGCCGACCTCGAGCGCGTCGGAATCGCCAATGGCGATCACCGGGAACGGCTTGTCGGAAGAAATCTTGAGCACGGCGAGGTCGAGCGTCTCATCCTTGAGCAGCACCTTGCTGTCGAATTCGCGCCCGTCGGCGGTCGCGACCTTGACCTGGTCGGCGTCCTTGACGACGTGGAAATTGGTGACCACGACGCCGGTCGGATCGACCAGCACCCCCGAACCGAGCGAAGACTGCGCGCGCGGCTGCGAGCGGCCGAAGAACTCCTCGAAGAACGGATCGCCATCAAAGGGCGACGTCACCTTGGCGGTTTGCGAGGCGTAGACATTGACCACGGCCGGGGCCGTCTGCTTGACCAGCGGCGCGAAGGACAGCTGCACCTCCTCGCGGCCGAACGGCACGCGCTTGTCGGGGCCGGAGGTGGCGTTTTCGCCTTCGACGCCATGCAGCAGATCGGTCAGCACGTCGGACAGACCGGGATCTGGCTTGGTCTCCTCCGCCAGCGCGTGCCTGGCCGCCGGCACGACGGCCAGCGCCATCAAGGCGCAGATCAGAACAAGGGACAGCCGTTTAACGCGCATTCCGAATCCTCCAAGTCGGGCGCCATTGTCCTGACGATTGTGCAAAATGAAAGGCTAAGCCGCTGAAATCCGATTATTTTGCGCGGCAAAGCAGTTATAGGTCGACGTGACCCCGAAAGCCGCGTCAACGCTCATGAAAAAACAGCTCGTTTCATTCCGTGATTTTTTGAAGACCGGCACTTTGGGGCCCGTGTACCCCGGAATGAAGATGATCGAAATTGCCAAAGTGCTTGGTGCGCCGGATGACTGGCTAACCGAGTATGCTGAGGCGGTGCCCGAGTACTGGTTTTGCGGAACGCTTGAGGCCTGATTCGACAAAGACCCGCCACATGAGCTGGATTGGTTTCAGATCGAACATGTGCATGCAATTCGCGGCAAGACCGAACGCATAACGGACCAGTTCGTCCTTTCGATGGAAGGGCTCAATGGCAGAACGAAGCCCTCGGAATTCCTGGAAGCTGGCTTGTGGGCCCCGGACGAGGTGAAGATTTTCTATGCCAAATTTTCAGACTGGGAGTTCACGCTGGATCTCTGCGCTGGCCCTGTCCATATTTTTTTTCGCGTCGATATCGACTTTATCGAGAACGGCGAAATCGAACGATATCTGAGCAAAACATCCGTCGCGCAGATCATCAGTGATATCGACCGGAGAACGGTGGTCGACAGCATCTACTCATACCGACATCCAAGTTCCGAGCAGAGGAGAATAGAACTCGACTGGAAAGTTCTGACCGGAAACGAGTACCTTGCCCTTGTTAGGCAACACATATCGCCCAAACGAAAAGGGGCCCGCAGGCCCCTTTGAACTTCTCAGCAAAACCGAAGCTTATGCGGCTGCGGCTTCTTCTTCGGTGCCTTCGGCCTCGATGCGGGCGCGGTCGCCGGCGCCTTTGGCCGAGGTGTCGCGGTCGACGAATTCGATGACGGCCATTGCGGCATTGTCACCGTGACGGAAGCCGGCCTTCATGATGCGCAGATAGCCGCCATTGCGAGTGGCATAACGTGGCGCGATTGTGTCGAACAGACGCTTGACGACGCCCTCATTGCCGATCTGGGCAATCACTTGGCGGCGGGCGTGCAGGTCGCCGCGCTTGCCGAGCGTCACCAGCTTCTCGACGATCGGACGCAGATCCTTCGCCTTCGGCAGCGTGGTGAGGATCTGCTCGTGCTCGATAAGCGACACGGCAAGGTTGGCAAACATCGACTTGCGATGGCTTATGCTGCGGGCGAACCGGCGGCCTTTAAATCCGTGGCGCATGGCTCTTCTCCTTCATTGCGGGTTCAAGAGGCCTGAGCCTCAGTATTGATCTTCGTAACGCTTGGCGAGGTCTTCGATGTTTTCCGGCGGCCAGTCCGGCACTTCCATGCCGAGATGCAGGCCCATCGCCGCCAGGACTTCCTTGATCTCGTTCAGCGACTTGCGGCCGAAGTTCGGGGTGCGCAGCATCTCGGCTTCGGTCTTCTGGATCAGGTCGCCGATATAGACGATGTTGTCGTTCTTCAGGCAGTTGGCCGAACGCACCGAAAGCTCGAGTTCGTCGACCTTCTTGAGCAGCGCCGGGTTGAAGGCAAGCTCGGTAACCTGTTCGGCAGCGACTTCCTTCTGCGGCTCGTCGAAATTGACGAACAGGCCGAGCTGGTCCTGCAGGATGCGAGCGGCGAAGGCCACCGCGTCCTCGCCCGAGATCGAACCATCGGTCTCGATGGTCATGGTCAGCTTGTCATAATCGAGAACCTGCCCCTCACGGGTGTTCTCGACCTTGTAGGAGACCTTCTTGACCGGCGAATACAGGCTGTCGACCGGGATCAGCCCTATCGGCGCGTCTTCGGCGCGGTTGCGGTCGGCCGGCACATAGCCCTTGCCGGTGTCGACGGTGAATTCCATGCGGATCTCAGCGCCTTCGTCCAGCGTGCAGATGACGTGGTCGGGATTGAGGATCTCGACGTCGCCGACCGTCTGGATGTCGCCGGCGAGAACCGCGCCCGGTCCCTGCTTGCGCACGACCATGCGCTTGGGGCCATCGCCTTCCATGCGGATGGCGATTTCCTTGATGTTCAACACGATGTCGGTCACGTCCTCGCGCACGCCGGCGATGGACGAGAATTCATGCAGAACGCCGTCGATCTGCACGGCGGTCACAGCCGCGCCACGCAGCGAAGACAGAAGCACGCGGCGCAGCGCGTTGCCGAGGGTGAGGCCGAAGCCGCGCTCGAGCGGCTCGGCGACCAGCGTGGTCAGCGTCTTCTTCTTCGACGAGAACTCGATCTTGTTCGGCTTGATCAGTTCCTGCCAATTTTTCTGGATCATAGTGCTTTCCTTCCGTTGTCCCGCCACCATCCAATCGTGGCGGGCGACCTGGAATGCCGTGGAGGAGCGCCCTTGAGGCGCTCGCGCGGCGTTCGGTAAATTCTCTTTAGACGCGGCGCTTCTTGCGCGGGCGGCAGCCATTGTGCGGGATCGGCGTCACATCACGGATCGAGGTGATGGTGAAGCCTGCTGCCTGCAGCGCCCGCAGCGCCGATTCACGACCGGAGCCGGGTCCACAGACCTCGACCTCGAGCATGCGCATGCCGTGTTCCTGAGCCTTCTTGGCAACATCTTCGGCGGCCATCTGGGCAGCGAAAGGGGTCGACTTGCGCGATCCCTTGAAGCCCTGGGCTCCGGCCGACGACCAGGCAATGGAATTGCCCTGCGCGTCGGTGATGGTGATCATCGTGTTGTTGAAGGTCGAATTGACGTGGGCAACGCCCGACGAGATGTTCTTGCGTTCGCGACGGCGAACACGAGCGGCTTCCTTGGCCATGATAGTCCTTTCAGTTGATCTCTACACCGCCGTAATGCCAGCGGCTCCACCAGGGAGAAGGCAGTAGGGGAATATGGCAGTAGGGCAGTATGTCTGCCGTTCCTATTGCCTTACTGCCCTACTCTCTTACTGCCCTAAATTACTTCTTCTTTCCGGCAATCGACTTGGCTGGGCCTTTGCGGGTGCGCGCATTGGTGTGCGTGCGCTGGCCACGAACCGGCAGCGAGCGGCGGTGACGCAGGCCGCGGTAGCAGCCGAGGTCCATGAGCCGCTTGATGTTCATCGACACTTCGCGGCGCAGGTCGCCCTCGACCTGGTAGTCGCGGTCGATGGTCTCCCGGATCTGCAGCACTTCCGCGTCGGTCAGCTGGTTGACGCGGCGCTCGGCCGGGATGCCGACCTTGTCGACGATCTCCTGGGCGAACTTCTTGCCAATGCCGTGAATGTATTGAAGCGCAATGACGACGCGCTTGTTGGTAGGAATGTTGACGCCGGCTATACGAGCCATGTTCTTCTCTTCTCCATATAGGCCGGACGAGCCGGCGCTTCAAGTTGCCCCGCGTCCGGTGGAGGCCGGCCCTTGCGGGAGTTTCCAGTTCAAAGCGGCCTGCCTTGCCCTTGCGGACAAGCAAGCCTCATGCCTGATAGGAAGACGGGCCGCCATACCCCAGCGGACCGCTCCAGTCAAGCGCAATCGTTCGTTTCTCTAGCCGGCCGCCTGGCCAACCTGCCGGGTCGTCGCCCTGAGCACCGCCTCGATCTGCTGCGTCACCGCATCGATGTCGGCCATGCCATCGACGCCCCTGAGCTTGCCCTTGGCGTAGTAGTAGCCGATCAGCGGCGAGGTTTTCTTGTAATATTCCCTCAAGCGTTCTTCGAACACCGCTGGGCTGTCGTCCTTGCGCACCGGCAGGCCTGCGGCCTTGGCGTCCTCGGCGCGTTTGACGATTCGGCCAACCAGCGCCTTGTCGTCGACGACAAATTCGATGACCGCGTCTAGCTCCAGCCCGCGATCCGAAAGCATTTCCTCAACGGCGTCCGCTTGCACCAGGGTTCGCGGGTATCCGTCAAGGATGAAGCCGTTTGCGCAATCGGCTTGATCGATGCGCTCGGCCACGATGGCGTTGACGATAGCGTCGGACACCAGTTCACCAGCATCCATCACCGCCTTGGCTCGCCTGCCGACTTCGGTGCCGGCCTGAACAGCAGCACGCAGCATGTCCCCCGTGGAAAGCTGTGGGATGCCGTGTCTTTCTACCAGTCTCAGTGCTTGTGTCCCCTTGCCCGCCCCCGGCGGTCCAAGCAATATCAACCTCATCTGGCCTTCTTCCCCCCGCGCAGCTTCGACTTCTTGATCAGGCCCTCATACTGGTGCGCGATCAGGTGACCCTGAATCTGCGCCACCGTATCGAGCGTTACACTGACCACGATCAGGAGCGAAGTGCCACCAAGGTAGAACGGTACGCCAGTCGCTGAAATCAGGAACTCGGGCAGCAGACACACCAGCACCAGATAGATGGCGCCGACGACGGTGATGCGGGTGAGCACATAGTCGATATAGTCCGCAGTGCGCTCGCCCGGACGATAGCCCGGGATGAAGCCCGAATGCTTCTTGAGCTGGTCGGCGGTGTCCTTCGGATTGAAGACGATCGCCGTATAGAAGAAGGCGAAGAACACGATCATGGCAGCGTAGAAGGCCATATAGAGCGGCTGGCCGTGGCCGAGCGCCGCCAGGATGGTGCTCGCCCAGGCAGGCATGTTGGTCGTCTGCGAGAAGCCGGCAACCGTTGCCGGAAGCAGCAGCAGCGACGAGGCGAAGATCGGCGGAATGACGCCGGACGTGTTGAGCTTCAGCGGCAGATGCGAGGTATCGCCCTGGAACATGCGATTGCCGACCTGGCGCTTGGGATACTGGATCAGCAGGCGGCGCTGGGCGCGCTCGAAGAAGACGATCAGCGCGATGACGACGATGGCGAGCACGATGATCGCCAGGATCAGGCCGGTCGACAGTGCGCCGGTGCGGCCAAGCTCCAGCGTGCCGGAGATGGCGCGCGGCAGGCCGGCGACGATGCCGGAGAAGATGATCAGCGAAATGCCGTTGCCGATGCCGCGGGCGGTGATCTGCTCGCCAAGCCACATCAGGAACATGGTACCGCCGACCAGCGTGACGACGGTGGAGATGCGGAAGAACATGCCGGGATCGTTGACGATGCCATTGCCGCCCTCAAGCCCGACCGAAATGCCATAGGCCTGGACCAGCGCCAGAAGCACGGTGCCGTAGCGCGTGTACTGGTTGATGATCTTGCGACCCTGCTCGCCCTCCTTCTTCAGCGCTTCCAGCGAAGGAATGACCGAGGTCATCAGCTGCATGATGATGGAGGCGGAGATATAGGGCATGATGCCGAGGGCAAAGATCGCCATGCGCTGCACGGCGCCACCGGCGAACATGTTGAACATGCCGAGTACGCCCTTGCTCTGCGACGAGAAGGCCTGGGCGAAAGCGTCGGGATTGATGCCGGGCAGCGGGATATAGGTGCCAAGGCGGTAAACGAGCAGCGCGCCGATGGTGAACCAGATGCGCTTCTTCAGATCCTCGGCTTTGGCGAAGGCCGAAAAATTCAGATTCGAGGCTAGTTGTTCAGCAGCCGAAGCCATGCCTGATTCTCCGCTTGGTCACGCTCGATGCCCGCAGCTCAGGCGGCGCGTGTCACCGAAGCTCACGAGATAAGCTCCGGACTGCAAACATGCAAGCGGCCGCGTTGATGCGGCCGCCACATCTGTCGGATCAAAGCACGACCGAAGGCAAAACCGAATTCCACCTTTGCCGACCGTGCTTCAAATTGCCGTTACTCGGCGGCTGCTTTCTCAGGCAACTTCACCGAACCGCCGGCCTTTTCGATCTTCTCGACCGCGGCCTTGGAGGCTCCGGCCACGTCGAAGGCAAGCTTGGCCTTGATGTCGCCGTCCGAAAGGATGCGCACGCCGTCCTTGACGCGACGGATGACGCCGGCCGCAACCAGCGCCTCAGCCGTCACAACTGTCTTAGCATCGAGCTTCTTGGCATCGAGCGCAGCCTGGATGCGGGCCAGCGACACAACGGTGAAGCTCTTGGCGAAGATATTGTTGAAGCCGCGCTTCGGCAGACGACGGTAGAGCGGCATCTGGCCACCCTCGAAGCCGTTGACGGCGACGCCGGAGCGCGCCTTCTGGCCCTTGACGCCGCGACCGGCGGTCTTGCCCGAACCGGAACCGATGCCACGGCCGAGACGCTTCTTGGAATGCGTCGCGCCGTCCTTGTCACGCAGATCGTTGAGTTTCATCTGGGTTCTCCTGCGCTCTGGCTCAGCCCTCGTCCACAACGCGGACGAGATGCTGGACGGCAGCGATCATGCCGCGCACCGAGGGCGTATCCTCCAGCGTGCGCTGCTTGTGCATCTTGTTGAGGCCGAGGCCGACCAGCGTTGCGCGCTGCTCCTTCGGCCGGCGGATTGGCGAGCCGATCTGCTCGACGGTGATGGTCTTGGTTGCTTTCTTGGCCATGGTCAGATCCCTGGTCAGCGTCGACTATTCTTCAGCCGCAACGGCGGTGCCGCGGCGGGCCTGAAGGGTCGAATACTTGATGCCGCGCGCGGCAGCCACATCCTTCGGATGCATCTGGCTCTTCAGCGCGTCGAAAGTGGCGCGAACCATGTTGTAGGGGTTCGACGAACCCATCGACTTGGCGACCACGTCATGCATGCCGAGCGTCTCGAAGACGGCGCGCATCGGGCCGCCGGCGATGATGCCGGTACCTTGCTTGGCAGCGCGCAGCAGAACACGTCCCGCGCCCCAGCGTCCCTCGACGTCATGGTGCAGCGTGCGGCCCGAGCGCAGCGGCACGAAGATCATGTCGCGCTTGGCCGATTCGGTCGCCTTGCGGATCGCCTCCGGCACTTCGCGCGCCTTGCCGTGGCCGAAGCCGACGCGGCCCTTCTGGTCGCCGACGACGACGAGCGCTGCAAAGCCGAAGCGCCGGCCGCCCTTGACGACCTTGGCGACCCGGTTGATGTGGACGAGCTTGTCGACCATGCCGTCGTCGCGCTCTTCGCGATCACGGCCGCGGCCGCCATCCCTACGTTCCTGTGCCATATCCTGTTCCTTGTTTTTTTCCGGAAGCACGGTTGATGATGATATCCGGCGCCTCTGTGGGTCGCCGGGGGCGAAAACTCTTTTTTCCTTCGCATGATCCTATCCGAAAAGTCTGCAACTTTTTGCTGCGCTAACCTCCGGTTCGGGATCACGCTTTAGAAGCTCAGACCACCTTCACGGGCAGCCTCGGCAAGCGCCTTGACACGGCCGTGGTAGATGTAGGCGCCGCGGTCGAAGACGACTTCCTTGACGCCGGCCTTCGAGGCACGCTCGGCGATCAGCTTGCCGATGGCAGCTGCGGCCGCGGTGTCGGCGCCGGTCTTGAGCGAACCCTTGAGCTCCTTCTCGAGCGTCGAAGCAGCGGCGATGGTGTGGCCCTTGGCGTCGTCGATGACCTGGACGTAGATGTTCTTCGACGTGCGATGGACCGACAGGCGCGGACGATCGCCAGCGACCTTCTTGATCTGGCGGCGGACGCGCTGAGCGCGGCGCTGGGTGGATTCTTTCGAGCCCATGATATCAGTTCCTTGCCTTCAAAAGACGGGGGCAACCATATGCGGTAGGACAAGCCTCCCGCGACCGCTCCCCGCGGCGTTAAAATTACTTCTTCTTGCCTTCCTTGCGGACGATCTTCTCGCCAGCATAGCGAACGCCCTTGCCCTTGTAGGGCTCGGGGCTGCGGTACTCGCGGATCTCGGCGGCAACCTGGCCGACCTGCTGCTTGTCGATTCCGGTCACGGTGATTTCCGTCGGCTTCGGCACCGAAATCGTCACGCCCTGCGGCGTCTCGTAGACAACGTCGTGGCTGAAGCCGAGCGCCAGCTGCAGGTTCTTGCCCTGCATGGCGGCACGATAGCCGACGCCTGTGATCTCGAGCTTCTTTTCGAAGCCGTCCTTGACGCCCTGCAGGATATTGACGATCTGCGTGCGCGACATGCCCCATTTGGAGCGGGCGGTCTTGGTCTGGTCGCGCGGCTGGACAGCGATCTCGCTGCCTTCCATCTTGACCAGCACTTCGTCGTTCACCACGAACTTCAGCTCGCCCTTCGGACCCTTCGCCGTCACGGTCTGGCCGTTGACGGTCGCGGTCACGCCCTGCGGCAGCGAAACGGGTTTCTTTCCAATACGAGACATTTTGTTGTCCTCGTCACTTCTCTTGTTTCAGGTCTCGGCCTTCGGGACTTGATCCCGAAAACCGGTTTCCAATTGGGGTGACATACCAGATCAGAAGATCTGGCAGAGGATTTCCCCGCCGACATTCTGTTCGCGCGCTTCGTGGTCGGCCATCACGCCCTTCGGCGTCGAAAGGATGGCGATGCCGAGGCCGTTGGCGACGTGCGGTATCGACTTGGCCGAAACGTAGACGCGGCGGCCGGGCTTCGAGACCCGGGCGATTTCGCGCACCACCGGCGCACCGTCGAAATACTTCAGCTCGATCTCGATTTCGGACTTGCCGTTGTCGAAGTCGGTCTGGCTGTAGTCGCGGATATAGCCTTCGGCCTTCAGCACGTCGAGGACGCGGGTACGCAGGCGCGAGGCCGGCGTCGAAACGCTCGACTTCTTACGGCCATACGCGTTGCGGATGCGGGTCAGCATATCGCCGAGAGGATCGCTCAATGACATGTTATGTCCTCCTTACCAGCTCGACTTGACCAGGCCCGGGATCTGGCCGTTATTGCCGAGATCACGAAGCGCGATACGCGATACTTTGAGCTTGCGATAATAGGCACGCGGGCGTCCGGTGACTTCGCAGCGGTTGCGGATGCGGGTCTTGGCCGAGTTGCGTGGCAGCGCCGAAAGCTTCAGCTGAGCGCGGAAGCGCTCTTCCATCGGCTTGGACTGATCCATGATGATCGCCTTGAGCACCTTGCGCTTGGCAGCGAACTGGTCCGCAAGCTTGCGGCGCCTGTTGTTCTTCTCGACTGAGCTGGTCTTTGCCATTTCAGATTTTTCCTTTTCTCGCTGCCGTTACTGGCGGAAGGGGAAGTTGAAGGCCTTGAGCAATGCCCTGGCTTCGTCGTCCGTCTTCGCAGTCGTACAAACGATGACGTCCATGCCCCAGATCTGATCAACCTTGTCGTAGTTGATCTCCGGAAACACGATGTGTTCCTTGATGCCCATGGCATAGTTGCCACGGCCATCGAAGCTCTTCGGGTTGAGTCCGCGGAAGTCGCGGACGCGCGGCAGCGCGATGTTCACGAGACGGTCGAGGAACTCGTACATGCGTTCCTTGCGCAGCGTGACCTTGGCGCCGATCGGCATCTTCTCGCGAACCTTGAAGCCGGCGATCGAGTTGCGGGCGCGGGTGACGACGGCCTTCTGGCCGGCGATCATCGCAAGGTCTTCCGCCGCGATCGAAGGCTTCTTCGAATCGCCGGTCGCCTCGCCGACGCCCATGTTCAGCACGATCTTGTCGATGCGCGGAACCTGCATCTCGTTGTCGTAGCCGAACTGCTCCTGCAGCGCCTTGCGGATGGTCTCGTTATAGACCTGCTTGAGGCGGGGCGTGTTCTGGGCAGTTGCCTGCTTGGTTTGAGCCTTAGCCATTGATGACTTCTCCCGAGCGCTTGGCGACGCGCACCTTCTTGCCGTCCTTCTGGAAGGTGAAGCCGACGCGGGTCGGCTTGCCATCCTTGGGGTCGGCCAGCGCGATGTTCGACAGCTGGATCGGCGCTTCCTTGGTGATGATCCCGCCCTCCTGGGACTGGGACTGCTTCTGGTGACGACGGATCAGGTTGACGCCGCGCACCAGCGCGGTGTCGTCCTTCGGCTGCACCGAGAGGACTTCGCCCGAACGGCCCTTGTCCTTGCCGGCCAGCACGACGACCTTGTCGCCTTTTCTAATCTTTTGCATTGGTCCGGCTCCTTACAGCACTTCAGGCGCGAGCGAGATGATCTTCATGTGGTTCTTGGCGCGGAGTTCGCGCGGAACCGGTCCGAAGATACGCGTGCCGATCGGCTCTTTCTTGTTGTCGACGAGAACGGCTGCGTTCTTGTCGAAACGGATCACGCTGCCATCCGGGCGGCGGATGTCCTTAGCCGTGCGAACCACGACCGCCTTCATCACATCGCCCTTCTTGACGCGGCCGCGCGGGATGGCTTCCTTGATCGACACCACGATGATGTCGCCCACGGAAGCATATTTCCGCTTCGAGCCGCCCAGCACCTTGATGCACATGACACGACGGGCGCCGGAATTATCCGCGACGTCGAGGTTTGTTTGCATCTGAATCATGACTGGCCGCCTTCTTCTTTTCTAACGGGACGGGTTTCTCACCCCTCCCCGGTCTGTCCAAAATTCGTTTCGTTAGCCCTGATCAGGCCTGGTCCGAAGACACCACGACCCAGCGCTTGTCCTTGGAAATCGGCTTCGATTCCTGGATGAACACCTGATCGCCGACCTTGTGGGCGTTGTTCTCGTCGTGCGCCTTGTACTTCTTGGTCATGCGCACGGTCTTCTTCATCACGGGATGCGTGAAGCGCCGTTCGACCTTGACGACAACCGTCTTCTCGTTCTTGTCGCTGACGACGGTGCCCTGCAGAATGCGCTTTGGCATGGTTTTCGTCCTTAAGCCTTCTTGGCCGCGGACTTTTCCGCAGCGATGGTCTTGATACGCGCAATGTCCTTGCGGACCTGCCTCACGCGCGCGGTCTTCTCAAGCTGGCCGGTGGCCTTCTGGAAGCGCAGGTTGAACTGCTCCTTCTTCAGGCTGGCCAGGTCGTCGGTCAGCTGGTCCTGGGTCTTGGTCCGGATGTCTTCGGCTTTCATGATCAGCCCGTCCTTATTCTGCGATGCGCTGTACGAAGCGCGTCCTGACCGAGAGCTTGGCCGCGCCGAGACGCAGCGCCTCACGGGCGGTTTCCTCGTTGACGCCGTCGATCTCGAACATGATGCGGCCTGGCTTGACGCGTGCCGCCCAGTAGTCGACCGCGCCCTTGCCCTTGCCCATGCGGACTTCGGTCGGCTTCGACGTCACCGGCACGTCCGGGAAGATACGGATCCACACGCGGCCGGCACGCTTCATCTCGCGGGTGATCGCGCGGCGGGCCGCCTCGATCTCACGCGCGGTGACGCGGTTCGGCTCAAGCGCCTTCAGCCCGAAACCACCGAAATCCAGGTTGGTGCCGCCCTTGGCGGTACCGTGGATGCGGCCCTTGAACTGCTTACGGAACTTTGTGCGCTTTGGCTGCAGCATCGTTCTAACTCCAAATTCCTAACTGTCTTACGCGTTTTCGCGACGGCGACCGCGTTCGCGCTCACCACCACCGCCATGCGCATGATCGCCCTCGGTGGCGCGGCGCTCCGAAGCCATCGGGTCGTGCTCGAGGATCTCGCCCTTGAACACCCAGACCTTGACGCCGCAAATGCCGTAGGCCGTATTCGCTTCGGCCGTGCCGTAGTCGACGTCGGCACGCAGCGTATGCAGTGGCACGCGGCCTTCACGATACCATTCCATGCGCGCGATCTCGGCGCCGCCGAGACGGCCGGCGCAGTTGATGCGGATGCCTTCGGCACCGAGGCGCATCGCCGACTGCACGGCGCGCTTCATGGCGCGGCGGAACGCGATGCGGCGCTCGAGCTGCTGGGCGATCGACTGGGCGACCAGGGTCGCGTCGATCTCCGGCTTGCGCACTTCGACGATGTTCAGATGCGTCTCGGACTTGGTCATCTCCATCAGCTTCTTGCGAAGCTTCTCGATGTCGGCGCCCTTCTTGCCGATGATCAGGCCCGGACGCGCCGCATGGATGGTGACGCGGCACTTCTTGTGCGGACGCTCGATCACGACCTTCGAGATCGCAGCCTGCTTGAGTTCCTTCTCAAGATATTTGCGGATCTTGATGTCCTCGTGCAGCAGCTTACCGTACTCGCCTGTATTCGCGAACCAGCGCGAATCCCAGGTGCGGTTGATGCCGAGACGCAGACCGATCGGATTGACTTTCTGGCCCATTATGCGGCCTCCCCTTTTTCTTCGACTTCACGAACGACGATCGTGAGGTGCGAGAACGGCTTCTCGATACGGCTGGCGCGACCACGGCCACGGGCATGGAACCGCTTCATGACGATCGACTTGCCGACATAGGCTTCCGCCACGATCAGCGCATCGACGTCGAGGTCGTGGTTGTTTTCCGCGTTGGCGATCGCCGATTCCAGCGTCTTCTTGACCGTGCCGGAAATCCGCTTGGCCGAGAATTCGAGGTCGGAAAGCGCTGTCGCGACCTTCTTGCCGCGGATCAGCGCGGCAACCAGGTTCAGCTTCTGCGGGCTGATACGGATCGTGCGCAACACGGCGCGCGCTTCGTTGTCAGCAAGCCTGCGCGGAGCTTTGGCCTTGCCCATGATTATTTCCTCTTCGCCTTCTTATCCGCGCCGTGACCGTAATAGGTCCGGGTCGGAGCGAATTCACCGAACTTGTGACCGACCATGTCCTCGTTCACCGAGACGGGAACGTGCTTCTGGCCGTTGTAGACACCGAAGGTGAAGCCGACGAACTGCGGCAGGATGGTGGAGCGGCGGCTCCACATCTTGATCACCTCATTGCGACCACCTTCACGAACCTTGTCCACCTTCTTCAGAAGGTAGCCGTCGATGAAGGGGCCTTTCCAAATCGAACGAGTCACTTGGCGTTACCTCTTCTTAGCTCTTGCGCTGATGGCGCGAGCGCAGGATGAACTTGTCGGTCGCCTTGTTGGACCGCGTCTTCTTGCCCTTGGTCGGCTTGCCCCAGGGCGAAACCGGATGGCGGCCACCCGAGGTGCGGCCTTCGCCGCCGCCATGTGGATGGTCGACCGGGTTCATGGTCACGCCGCGATTGTGCGGACGCTTGCCGCGCCACACGGTGCGGCCTGCCTTGCCGTCATTGATGTTGCCGTGGTCCGGGTTGGACACGGCACCGACAGTGGCCATGCAGGAGCCGTGGACGACACGCTGCTCGCCCGAGTTGAGGCGCAGGATCGCCATGCCCTGGTCGCGGCCGACAAGCTGGCCATAACCGCCCGCCGAGCGGGCGACCTGAGCGCCCTTGCCAGGCTTCAGCTCGATATTGTGGACGATCGTGCCGACCGGCATCGAGGCCAGCGGCATCGCGTTGCCCGGCTTCACGTCGACCGATTCACCGGCCACGATCTTGTCGCCGGGAGCCAGACGCTGCGGGGCGATGATGTAGGACAGCTCACCATCGTCATACTTGATCAGCGCGATGAAGGCGGTGCGGTTCGGATCGTATTCGATACGCTCGACCGTGCCGACGACGTCGAACTTGCGGCGCTTGAAGTCGATGATGCGGTAGGTGCGCTTGTGACCGCCGCCGATGAAGCGTGCCGTGATGCGGCCGTAATTGTTGCGGCCGCCCGATTTGGTCAGGCCTTCGGTCAGACCCTTGACGGGCTTGCCCTTGTAGAGGCCCGAGCGGTCGACGATGACCAGCTGACGGGTGCTCGGCGTTACCGGGTTGAATTTTTTCAGTGCCATTGTTCTGTCCTCGCGACCTTGCTCAGAGACCCGTCGCGACGTCGATCGACTGGCCGTCGGCCAGCGTCACAACCGCCTTCTTGACGTCGCTCTGGCGGCCGATCGTGCCGCGGAAGCGCTTGATCTTGCCCTTGCGGACAAGCGTGTTCACGGCCATCACCTTGACGCCGAACAGCGCTTCGACGGCGGCCTTGATTTCCGGCTTCGACGCCTTCTTGGCGACGTTGAAGACGACCTGGTTCTGCTCGGAAGCCATGGTCGACTTTTCGGTGATCGCCGGCGAGACGATCACATCGTAATGACGAAGGTCGGTCATTTGAAGCGCTCCTCGAGAGCCTCGACGGCGGCCTTGGAAAGGACCAGCGTGCCGCGGCGCAGAATGTCGTAGACGTTGATGCCCTGGATGGGCAGCACGTCGATGTTCGGGATGTTGGTCGCCGCCAGCTTGAAATTCTTGTCAAGCTCGGCGCCGCCGATCACCAGGGCGTTGCTCAGGCCCAGCGTCGCGAAATTCGCAATCAGTGCCTTGGTCTTGGCCTCGGTCAGCTTCAGCTCGTCGATGATGATGATCGACGCACTCTTGGCCTTGGCCGAAAGCGCATGCTTGAGACCGAGCGCACGCACCTTCTTCGGCAGATCGTGCTCGTGGCTGCGCACGACCGGGCCGTGGGCCTTGCCACCGCCGCGGAACTGCGGAGCGCGAGCCGAATGGTGACGGGCGCGGCCGGTACCCTTCTGCTTGTACATCTTGGCGCCTGTGCGGGCGATTTCAGCGCGGCCCTTGGCCTTGTGGGTGCCCTGCTGCTTCTTGGCAAGCTGCCAGCGCACGACGCGCTGCAGGATGTCCTCGCGCGGATCAAGGCCGAAAATCTCTTCGGAGAGCTTCAGCTTGCCGGCGTCCTTGCCGCCAAGCGTTGTAATCTTGAGGTCCATTATTCCGCTCCCTCTGTGGCCGGGGCCTCGTTCTTGGCGGCACCATCGGTCGCAACGGCGCGGATCGCGGCGGGCTTCGGCGCATTGGCCGGAAGCGCCACCTTGGCCGCGTCGCGGACCAGGATCCATGCACCCTTCGAACCCGGGACCGCACCGCGGATCAGGATCAGGCCGCGATCGGCGTCGGTCGAGACGACCTCGACATTCTGCGTGGTGACGCGGGTGTCACCCATGTGGCCGGCCATATGCTTGCCCTTGAACACCTTGCCCGGATCCTGGCGCTGGCCGGTCGAGCCGTGCGTACGGTGCGACACCGAGTTGCCGTGCGTCGCGCGGCCGCCACCCATGTGGTGCCGCTTGATGACGCCCTGGAAACCCTTGCCGATCGTGGTTCCCGTCACATCGACCTTCTGGCCGACGACGAAATGCTCGACGGTGATTTCGGCGCCGACATCGATCATGTTGTCGGCGGAGACGCGGAACTCGGCAACCTTGGCCTTGGGCTCGACGGAAGCGGTCGCGAAATGGCCGCGCATCGCCTTCGACGTGTTCTTCACCTTGGCAAGGCCAACGCCGAGCTGGACGGCGGTATAGCCGTTCTTCTCCTGCGTGCGCTGCGCCACGACCTGGCAGTTCTCCATCTGGAGAACAGTGACGGGAACATGTTCCCCGGCATCGTTGTAGATGCGGGTCATTCCCACCTTCTTTGCAATCACACCTGAACGCATCGGTTCAATTCCTTTAGAGTTCCCTGTCGGGGCTGTCGCCCCTCCACGCCTCTTGTTCCTTCAGAGTTCCGGGTCGCCCCGCTGACCTCTGGTTCCTTAGAGCTTGATCTCGACGTCGACACCGGCGGCCAGGTCGAGCTTCATCAAAGCATCGACCGTCTGCGGGGTCGGGTCGACGATGTCGAGCAGACGCTTGTGCGTGCGCATCTCGAACTGCTCGCGGCTCTTCTTGTCGACGTGAGGCGACCGGTTGACCGTGAACTTTTCGATCCGCGTCGGCAGCGGAATGGGGCCGCGGACGTTGGCGCCGGTGCGCTTGGCGGTCGACACGATTTCCCGTGTCGAGGCGTCGAGCACCCGGTGATCAAACGCCTTCAGGCGGATGCGGATATTCTGTCCGTTCATGCGTCACTTCCTTGTTCTGGCGCGGCGCGGGCAGCGCCCGCGACAGATCGGTTTAAGTCCAAATTACTCTTTGATGGTGACGACGATGCCGGCACCGACGGTGCGGCCGCCTTCACGGATGGCGAAGCGCAGCTTCTCTTCCATGGC
>NZ_JAMYQV010000035.1:0-38336 GCF_040321065.1 Mesorhizobium sp. M0563 | reverse complement strand
CAGCTATCCCCGTTTCGATGTGATTGATACCGAAGGATGCCAGTTTCTCGGTCACGAACTTCGCTGTGTTGTGTTCCTGAAAGTCGAGTTCTGGATTTTCATGGAGATAGCGGCGCCACTCGGTAGCCTCGCGCTGCAGATCCCCGCCGAAAGCTTCAACGCTTCTCATGTTGCATTAGCCCTTTTAGACACATTTCGCTGAGCCGCCTCGATGTCCTTGTCCAACAGCGATCTGGTGGGAAAGGACAGCGGGATGAATTGAACCCCTGCTCAACGCGGGATCACGATCAAACGTCAATTCTTCACTTCGTTCAATCGCTGTAGAATTCTTGATCCGACTTGACGATGATGACACACGAGAAAGCGAGATTTGCGCCAATCTGCCTCTGCTGTTGCAACATGGATGCCACGATGCGGCGCGGTGTGAAATGTAGGCTGCGGACAGCGGCAGCGACCACCGAACCGTGATCCAACGGAAAAGCCGAGCCAGGCTCTCCATCGATGCCCCCATAGACGCGCGCCAGATGCTACTACCCGCGCCAACGCCAACCGAAACAGAAGCCAGACAGAGTGTTCTCGTTGTCAGGGTCGTCGCGCTGCCAACGATAGATCGGCATGGAGCGGACGCGCTCTGTCCTGCAGCAGAGCAGCAGCGGCAGCGATCGCGATCCGCTTGCAAGCCGGCGATAATCTCTTCACGGTGACGTGCCGCGTGCGAGGACCTGCCGTGGAACCCATGGAGGCGACTTCGCCTGTGGCGCGACAATTCTGATGAGACGAATCTCATCCTGATCGCCGCGCCGCAGTAATCGGCCGAATGACTTGGCATATGCTTGCGGCCGACGGGTCGACTTCGCCGAAGAAGCGGACCTCTCTCCGCCCGCCCGCATACGCAATCGCGAGTGCGCTCCTCAGCTTCGCGACATCGATTCCAACGGCGACCTACCGACGTGCTAGACCAGGATGGTCAACGGCCATTGCAACAGCCCGATTGACGACCTCCTGCTTGGTCCCACAGTACGAAGCCAAACCTCACGCCTGTGGTCTGAAGCCGCTTACTTTCCAAACCGTGCCGGCATGATCAGGCCGGCACGATTCTGGATCACGCTATCTAGCCATTCTGGATCCATCTGCGGCACCGAACTCATCAACAGTTGCGTATAGTCGTCCAACGGCGGCGAGAGAACGGTATTCTTCTCTCCGACTCTAACCACTCGACCACGGTGCATGACAGCGACTTCGTCCGCAATCGCATTCACGGTGGCGAGATCATGCGTAATGAAGAGATACGAGATCGACAGCTCCTTCTGGAGTGACATCAACAGCTTCAGGATGCCCTCTTGGACCACTTGATCGAGGGACGAAGTCACTTCATCGCAGACGATCAAGTCGGGATTGGCCGCCAACGCGCGAGCGATGGAGATGCGCTGCTTCTGCCCGCCGGAGAGCTCCGAAGGGTAGCGATCGATATACGCTCCGCTCAACTCGATCATGTCGAGCAGCTCGTTCGCACGCTGATTGGCGGCTGACCCCTTCAGTCCGCAGTAGAGTCGCAGCGGACGCGAGAGCAGCTTACGAACTGTATGGCTGGGGTTGAGTGAGGTGTCGGCGGATTGGTAGACCAGCTGGATACGACGCAGGACATCGGCATTACGCGCTCCTCGCAAAGGTGGCAGCCGAGTGCCATCAAACACTACCTCGCCTTGCTGTACTTCCATCAAACCGCAGACTACCCGAGCCAGGGTTGACTTGCCTGAACCGGACTCGCCGACTACCGCAACAGTGTGGCCGCGCGGTACCGTAAGGCTGACGTCCTCCAGTACCCGGAGCTGACCGTAGGCCGCGTTGATATGCCGGATATCGAGTATCGGGGGAGCCGCGCTGGCAGGCGGCTTTTCAAGAGAGCGGACCGCCCAGAGGGTCCTCGTATAGGGATGCTCGGGCGCCGCCAGCATGCGTCGCGTCTCGGCCTCCTCAACCTTCACACCATCCTTCAGGACCACGATGCGGTGGGCCATTTGCGAGACAAGGGCCAAGTCGTGGCTAATGTATATGGCCGCTGTTCCGAACTTTTGGACGACATTGCGAATGGCGGTAAGAACCTCTACCTGCGTTGTCACATCCAGGGCTGTGGTCGGCTCGTCGAAGATGATGAGGTCCGGCCGGCAGTTCATTGCCATCGCGGTCATTAGGCGCTGCAACTGACCACCTGAGACTTGGTGAGGGTATCGTTCGCCGATACGAGTGGGGTCCGGGAGGGCAAGCCCACAGAACAAGGTTATCGCTTTTTCAACGGCTCGCTTACGCGGTTCGGTCTTGTGAATCTCCGCACTTTCGACCACCTGGTCGATCAGCGTGTGCGCGGGGTTGAAGGATGCGGCGGCGCTTTGCGCGACATAGGCAATGCGTGCGCCGCGTAGGTCACGTTTTACCGATTCTGGGCTGTTGCGGAGGTCGATACCGTCGAAAGTGATGCTTCCATCAACGAGGATGCAGCCTTCTTTCACTATGCCCAGTGCTGCCAATCCAAGGGTCGATTTTCCGGCACCGGACTCACCAATCAGCCCGACAACCTCCCCCCGATTAACGTCAAGGTCAATGCCACGCAGCATTGGAACAACGGTATCGTCGACGAGGCCATTGATGACGAGATTGCGTATGGTGAGCAGCGCGGGACGGCGTTCAGTTCCATCCGGTGAAAATTCCATCTGCACGGTTGTGGTAATCCACTCAGCCATTGGAAGCACCACGGATCTGCAAGTACCAATCGACGATGAAGTTGATAGCTACGGTGATCACAGCGATGGCCGTCGCAGGAACCAGCGGCGTGAGGTCGCCGAAGGTAATAAGGCTCGCGTTCTCACGCACCATGGAGCCCCAGTCCGCCATCGGCGGCGGAACGCCAAGGCCCAGGAATGACAGCGAAGAGATCGTCAGGAAAACAAAACAGAAGCGCAACCCGAATTCCGCCACCAAGATAGGTCGAATGTTGGGCAATATCTCATGAGCGATGAGCCATAGCAGGCTCTCTCCCCGCAGCTGTGCGGCCTCTACGTAGTCTGTCACCGCCACGTTCATGGCCAGTGCGCGGGCGAGCCGAAAAACTCGGGTTGAATCGAGAACTGCAATGATAATGATCAGATTCTGGATCGATGTTCCGAAAATGGACAGCAGCATCAGCGCGAAGATCAGCTGCGGAATCGCCATGAAGACATCAATCACGCGTGCGACGACTTGATCCACCCATCCGCGGAATAGTGCGGCAATGATGCCCAGCGTGCCGCCCAACAAAAAGGCGATAGTGGTTGTCACCACGGCGATACCAATGGAATTACGCGCGCCGTAGATCAGCCGGCTGAGGACGTCCCGGCCGAGCTGATCCGTTCCAAGCAGATTCACGCTGTTCCAAGGCGCGAATGGCTCGGGAGAGACCAATTCGGATTCGCCGAAAGGAGCAATCAGGCCCGCAAAAAGAACGGCGAAAAGGTAGACCGCGACGATGGCGAAGCAGAGCTTGACGTTGAGCGGCGCTCTTCGAAGCGCATAGCTCAACCTGCTGCGCCGGCCGGGGGTGGGCTCAGCGAGCGAAGAGCGTTCGATTGTGTTGGGCATCTCCACCGTCGTCACCTCGGGTGAAGCAGTTTGGGGTTAGTCGAAATTGCGATTATGTCCGCAAGGAGATTTAGGAGAATATAGGCGCTCGCAAATATCAGTGCGCATGCTTGTACCACCGGTATGTCACGAGAGCGCACTGCATCCACCATTGTGTGGCCTATCCCGGGATAGACAAAGACCGTCTCCACCACCACGACCCCCACTACTAGATAAGCCAGGTTCACGGCAACGACATTAGCAATGGGTGCCCAAGCATTGGGCAAGGCGTGGCGCAGGATGACTCGTGCTGGGGAAGCACCCTTGCATTTTGCCATGTGGATATAGGGCTTGGATAACACGCCGATAATCGCCGACCTGGTCATGCGCATTATATGGGCAACAATCCCGATCGTCAGGGTGGAAACCGGCAGGATCATAAGCCGGACCCACTCGACGAAGCTCATACCGTCGCTGACATTGGATAGTGTCGGCAGCCAGCGCAGTCTTACGGCCAGGAAAATGAGCAGGATATACGCTATAAAGAATTCTGGAACTGAGATCGTGGTTAGCGAAACCCCATTCACGAGGCGGTCGAAGGTGGTGCCTCGATAAAGTGCGGAAAGGACGCCGAGGGCGATCGAAAGTGGAACTGCAATGAGCGCCGTCACGCCGGCCAGCAGCAAAGTATTGCGGAGGCCCGAAGAAACGATGTCGGCGACGAACCGAGGCTCACTTGGATTGGACGATAAAGATTCGCCAAGATCACCATGAAGGAAGCCGCCGACCCATTTAAAATAACGAGTCGCGGCGGGCTGATCTAAGCCGAGGTGAGACTCAAAAGCCGCAACTGTTTCCGGGGTGGCGGACTGACCCAAGATCGCGGTGGCAAAGTTGCCTGGAAGCATGCTGACGGTCGAAAAGATGATCACCGAGACAGCTGCTAGCGTCAAACTGCCAAGGAACAGCCGAGAAATGATCATTCGGGCAAGAGGCGACATCATATAGTAAATACCAGGTTGGGAAGGGGTCCTCGGCACACAACTAAAGCAGCGAGCCTCAAGATGGATGCTTGGCGCAATCGTATCATCAACTCACCCTATTATTTGGCGAGCGCCTGAAGCCTCAGGCGCTCGAGGGCAGTTCGATTTGAACTATGCGTTCAGCCACCAACGCTCAGAGGCCTTCCCGTTGTCCATCGGGAACACACCGCCGATGGTATCGAAACCAACCCGCTTGGAAACGCCACTGATGTAGTTCAGGAACGCAACTACGATCGCGCCGCCTTCGTCGTGAAGGATCTGCTGCATTTCCGCAAATTCAGAGGAGCGCTTGGCTTGGTCGGTTTCGGCGCGGGCTGCGGCCAGGCGCTCGTCGAACCGCTTGTTGCTGAACTTTGTCGCATTCCAGGCAGCGCCTGACTCATAGAATTGAGTGAAGAGCCAGTCGGCAGTTGCCCGACCGAAATACTCTACCGAAACGAAGGGCTTCTTCAACCACACTTTATCATAGTAGCCGTCGTCGCTCTCACGGATCAAATTGATTTCGATGCCAGCCTTCGCAGCTTGCTCCTTGAACAGAGTACCGGCCTCAATGGACCCAAAGAAACTATTCTCCGCTACCGACAAATCGACTTTTAATTTCTCGTACCCAGCCTTCTTCAGATATTCCTTTGCTTTCGCTATATCGTACTTGTGTTGCGGCTGGGGATCGATCGCGAACGGCATCGACGGGCTCAGCGGGTTATCGTTGCCGACTTGGGCCGTGCCGAAATATACCTTTTGTAAGATCTCCTCGCGATTAATCGCGTGCTTCAGAGCCAAGCGAACATCATTATTGTTAAATGGCTCTACCTGTGTGTTCATATCGAACGAATTGTGAACCGCACTGCGAACCATCTGAACCGCGATGTCCGGGTTGCGCTTTAACAAGTTGATGGTCTTGGTATCGACCTGTTCCATATACTGGACCACGTCGGTGACAAGTGCATTGGTGCGGGCAACTGCGTCCCTGATGACGATAAACTCAACTTCGTCGAAATATGGCTTTCCGTCCTTGTGGTAGTTTGGATTTCGTTTCAGCTTGGCGCTCACACCAGGATCAAAGTGCTCAAGTACGAATGGACCAGTCCCGATCTTTGCAGCCCAGTCCAAACCTCCCTCTGCCTTGGCCGGCATAATTGCCAGGTGCCAGTCGGCGAGAAGGTAAGCGAAGTCGGCGACGCCGCTGTTCAACTTGACGACGACAGTGTCCTTGCCGTCCGCCTCGATCGATCCAACCTGTTCCAGCACGGCCTTCGCGGCGGACTGGCTATCCTTGCCCATATGGTGTCGCATAGATTCAATAATGTCCGCAGGGGTGACATCCTTGCCATTGTGAAAAGTCGCACCCTTGCGCAGCTTGAAGACCCATTTGGTAGCACCCTCGGAAGGTTCAAAGCTTTCGACCAAATCGGGCACGACGGCGCCGTCGGGGAGAATCTCAGTCAGATTATTGCACATCGATCCGCCGAGCGCTGAAACTGTGAAACTACTTGGCCAGGTCGCGGGATCGAGTGTGTCGGTCTGGGATCCATTGGACATGCCGAACTTCATAAAGCCTCCCTTCGTCGGTTCGGCCGCATTGGCAATCCCGGGTTTCGGCAGGACAAAACTGATGCCAGCGGCCCCAGCCAAGGCAGCCGCGCCGCTGAGGAATTCGCGGCGAGAAGCATGGAAACGGCCCATTCCTTTGTTCCTCACAGACATGTTGGTACCTCCCTTTGTGACACCTGGTTGATGTCTTTAATGCTTTTCGACCTGTCGCCCCCGAGAAGCGCGCTGGCATTCCCATTTTTCGCAGGTTCGTCCGAGGATTGTCACACGTCCAGTATTTTTTGGGCATGGATCAATCGCGAATGAGCAATAATGTCGCTCTTTGGGAACTTACGGTTGCCGCAAGGATGGCTCTGTGGGCTCCGCGGACGGCCCCCGCCAGAACGACACGCCATGTTCGGCAAAATCGCGGCGCGTCACCGCAAAGCCGCTATTGATCGGCACTTAACCAGGGCGCCGCCAGGCTCAGAAACAGGTCAGGAAGTCGTGCACAAAAGGGACAGCACCTCAGCCGTGGTGCGTTGTAGTGTCCGGTCAGAGACAGTGTCTCCAAGACGGCGATTTTCCGTCTTGACGCGTAGCTTGAGCCCCTGTCCGACCTAAGCCTTCAAACAGGGGAACTGGCGCCTAAACTGCTCCGCCGAAGTTGGGTCGGACCATCATCCACCCATCTTGTTCCGTTCGGAATTGGGAACCCATGCTTCGCGCCTTGTCGTAACATGTCCATGAAAATCTCTGCGGCTGGAGGACGCGTTGTCTGCGGATCGTACACAAGGTAGATTTCGCGTTCGACTACAGGACCGACCAATTTTTTTTGGGTGAATTCGCCAAACTGCATCATGGGCAAGACAAGGCTTGGCACCACGGAAACGCCTATATCGGCGGAAACGAGGCCCGCAACCGTGCCAATGTCGCGAGCCTCTGTAATGGTCCCAATTTGGATTTCGGCAATTTGCAGTGCGCGATCCACCGAAGTGCGAATGCTGCTCCCAGGATCAAATGCGACGAAGTCTTCGCCAGCCAAGTCGTTCCAGTACACCATATCCATGCCCGCAAACCTATGAGATTTTGAGCAGATGCACAGCAGATCATCCGCCGCGATCTGTTCGCAAATCAGCTGTTTTTTCACCTTCGGAAAGGAAGTGATGCCAAAATCGACGTGTCCATCGGACACATATCGAACAACCTCGTTCGCGAAACCATCCTTTACCGACATTCTGACGTTAGGCCTGGTTTTCCTGAATTCGGAAATGACCGCTGGCAGTATGATGGACGCAACCGAAGAAAGTGCTCCTAAGCTCACGACTCCATCGAGTCCGCTTTGGTAGAGCTGGAACCGTGTTAACGCGCTTTCAAATTCCTCGAGCACACGCCGCGCATTCTTCAATAGCTGCTCGCCGGATGCCGTAAGGACGACCCTCCTTGTCGTACGCTCGAAAAGGCGGGTGACCAGTTCCTCCTCGATCTCCATTATCGTTCGGCTTAAGGCTGATTGAGCGATGTTCAAGGAGCGGGCCGCTGCGGTATACCCACCGAAATCCGCGATCGCGACGAACGCCCGCAAATGCCTGAGGGTGATATTGTTGCTCATTCGCGATCAATCTATGCCAAAGAAATGTTGGACGCAACGCTGCGGGAGAGGCCAAGCATTCCGATCATCAGGACAAGCCCACCTGCGGATCCGACGCGAGAAATTCGATGCATTCGGGAGAGGCGTCGGGATAAGGAGAACTGCATGAGCCTCCTGTTTCAGGAAATGTCAAATTCGATCGCTTTGGCTTGATCTCGATGGTGCTGCTAACAAGGCCAATGAGAAATCGACGTTATGCGACTATGCGCGATGTGCCGCATGGCTATGCCGAGGTCGTGGGAGATTCTCGCGGCATCGGTGCATCTATTCTATGTGGCCCTACCATCTGCGCGCGCCGAAACGCTGGGTTTAGCGAAGTGATCGACTGGATCGTCGCACAGCCTGGTCGACAGGCCGAATGGTCGGCTACGGCCGCTCCTACACCGCCAACGCGGCGGACAGGGCGTAACAAACGGATATGCAGAAGATGATTGCGCAAAGCCCCAAGCCGGAACTTCGGCTGCTCGCCTACCAGATTTTCATCCCGCCAACCCGCAATCCCACTGAGCGCGACAGGCATCTGGCACGTGCCGCCGCAATGGTCTCGAACCGGCTGTCGCGCGAACCGGAGCCCATCGATCTCGTTGTCCTCCCCGAACTATCGAGCATCGAATACTCTCGCGAAGCCTTCGAGGCCCTGCACGTTTTGGCGGAGCCGCTTGATGGGCTGAGCTTCAAGACCTGGCGCGCCGTGGCGGAACGTTTCGGCGTAACGATTGCTTATGGCCTTCCTGTCTTCACCGATGGCCTCCTCCAGATCACTCAGGTGGTCGTTGGCCCGGACGGAGAACGTCGCGGCGCCTATGCAAAGCTCCACACTGCCCAGTTCGGTGCCTCTATGGAAAAGGAATTCTTCAGCAGCGGCGACCATATTTTCGTCTTTGACGTTGCCGGGTTTCGCGTTGCGCCGATCATTTGCTACGATATTCGAATACCGGAACTGAGCCGCACGCTGTGCGTCGACCATGGCGTAGACCTACTACTCCACTGCGGCGCCTATGCGCGGGATCTAACCTACTTTAGCTGGCACCATTTCGTGATAACGCGCGCGCTCGAAAACCAGGTTTATGTGTTGAGCGTCAACCGGGCCGGCCAGGATTTTGGGGGTTCGATATTCTGCCCACCCTGGATCGACCAAACCCAGTCACCGCATCACTTCGGTGACGGCGAAGTCATCGAGACATTGACAGTGACCCGGTCCGCGATCGAGGCGGCGCGCCGGACCTACCCCTTCCTCGCCGACCGGTTGGCCGACTATTCCAACCTTCCTTTTCAGCTTGGATAACCGACCCATTCACCGGCATTGTGGCTTCCGTTCGCGCATCTGGCTCGCAATGCGTCGCATATGTCTCCCTTACCTCGCAGTATTTGCAGCATGCATTTCAGCAGCCGGCGCAGTTTGGTGAACACGCTCCGCTTCCCAAGTGTATTACCATTCCAAAATGTCGTCTACCGTAGCCCTCCGATCGGGAGATGCGTAAGATCCGCGGCAACCGAGCGTGGCGCCGCTCGCCCCCTCGACCAACTCAACAGTGAGCGTTAAATGAAGCATATCGGGATTGTCGCGCATAGCGCTGAAGGATCTTCTCTCTGCTATCTAGAGATTTGCCACGAAGGCTCGTCAGAACTGGGGGACCATATGCATCCCGAGATTACAATGAGCATGATCCCCATGGGAGCTAGCTTGGCGGATTGGGAGCTTGAAAGTCTACAGCCGATCCGCGCGAGACTGCTGTTGTCGGCAGAACGCCTCAAGGCGGCAGGCTGTGATTTTTTCGTATGCCCGGACAACACCGCTCACCTAGCCCTTGAGTCGGCCGGCCCAGAATTGCCGCTACCTGGACTTCATATCGCCGATGTGGTCGTCTCGGAGGCAGTGCGGAAAGGTTATTTGAAGCTCGGTATCTTAGGCACAAAATGGACAATGTCTAAGTCGATGTACTACGAGGCTGCTCGGCGTAGAAATATCGCAGCCGTTGCGCCTAATCATGAAGATAGCCATTACATTCATCATACAATATTCTCTGAGCTATGCAATGGCGTAGTAAAAGAAACAACGAGGCAGAAATACTTTGATATTATTGGCAGATTAAAGAAGGACGGTTGCAATGCCGTTGTGCTCGGCTGCACGGAGATTCCGTTGCTTATTTCAGCCGAGCAATCGCCTCTGCCAATTTTGGACTCGACCCGCCTACTGGCTCAATACGCGTTAAAGGTGGCATTAGATCAGAAGCATATTCCAAATTGGCGAGCGGGTCATGTCAAAAACGCTGTTGATCAATGAGCCATTGCCAGCACGTGGTTCAGGCTACGGCCTTGAGCGGTTAAGTAGGCCATAGCAGCAGATCATCGATCTGGCTTTGTTGGTAGCCGGCGACGATGCGGGTGATTAACGTCGGCGAGGTATACGATTAATGGATTCAGCCTGCCAGTCGCCGGCCACAAAGACAATCATGCCGGCCATATGACGACGGCGCAGATCGACAACCTGCACACCGCACACGGCGTGCGGGTAATGGCATGTTGGCCTGACTCTGCAGGCAGTGAATGCGTTCGGAGGCTATCGCGTCCAGGGCAGGGGCGAGGACGCCTACGCATCCGGTGCGATGCCCGTACGGTGGCCGAGGCCGGAGCATTCGCGGTGGTGCTGGAGAAGGCCCCGGAGGCACTCGCCCGCCGGATCACAGCAAAGGTAGCTATCCCGACCATCGGTATCGGCGCCTCGGCGGCCTGTGACGGGCAGATTCTCGTCGTCGACGACATGTTGGGCATCTTCGGCGACTTCCGGCCCAAATTCGTCAAGCGCTATGCCGAACTCGGTGAGATCGCCGAGGCGGCGATCGCGGCTTACGCGCAGGACGTGCGCGACCGCAGCTTTCCAGCGGCCGAGCATGTTTTCGGCGATGCGCCAAGGACGGTCAATGGTGGAGAAGCAGCATGAGCGTTCCGATCGCACGAACCGTCGCCGAGTTGCGCACGGCTGTCGCGGCTTGGAGTCAGAATGGCCTGAAGGTCGCCGTCGTGCCGACCATGGGTGCTCTGCATGAAGGCCATCTGAGCCTGGTGCGTGCGGCACTCGGCAAGGCCGACCGGGTTATCGTGACGCTCTTCGTCAACCCGAAACAGTTCAACAGCGCGGCCGATCTCACCGCCTATCCGCGCACTGAGCATGACGATGCCGCGAGGCTGGCGCCGCTCGGCGCTCATCTGCTCTACGCGCCAGATGCGGCGGACGTCTATCCGGAAGGTTTCGCCACCACGGTCTCGGTACGTGGAGTGAGCGAGGGCCTGTGCGGCGCGTTCCGTCCCGGCCATTTCGACGGCGTGGCTACCGTCGTCGCCAAGCTCTTTCTACAGACGCGTGCTGATCTCGCCTTCTTCGGTGAGAAGGACTTCCAGCAACTGCACGTCGTTCGTCGGCTTGTGCGCGATCTGGACATTCCAATCGAGATTGTAGCCTGTCCAACGGTACGTGAAGCCGACGGCCTGGCGATGCCGTCGCGCAATGTCAGGCTCTCGGCCGAACAGCGCTTGACTGCGCCAAAGCTCGCGAAAATCCTGTCCATCTCGGCCGAGCGGCTGTCGGCGGGAGCGCCGGCGGAGCTTGTGCTTGCCGAGGCCAGGCAAGCGATCCTCGCTGCCGGTTACGACGCCGTCGAATATCTCGAGCTGCGAGCAGACCAGGACCTGTCGCCGCTTTCCGCCGCGGACCGACCGGCCCGCCTGATCGTCGCCGCCTGGCTGGGCGGGACGCGGCTCATCGATAACGTCGGAGTTCTGCCTGCCCAGCGCAAAGGCGAGGTGCTCGCGGCAGCCAATGCCGCATGATCAATCTTTCATAACCTAGGTTTGCCCGTAGCCGATTGGGACAATTGTGTGATCTCGTGACCACTTTGAGGCAAATGCCACCTCATCACTGAAGTGACCGGGCTTTCTACGCTGATTCCAATCAGCGCTGGGAGATCGGAACGTGTTCACGCTTGGCTTCGCCCGTGTAAAGTTGACGCGGACGACCGATGCGCTGATCCGGGTCCTGGATCATCTCGTTCCACTGAGCGATCCAGCCGACCGTGCGAGCGAGCGCGAAGAGAACGGTGAACATGGTGGCGGGGAAGCCCAGCGCACGCAGTGTTATGCCCGAATAGAAGTCAACGTTCGGATAGAGCTTTTTTTCAATGAAGTATTTGTCAGACAGCGCGATCTTCTCCAATTCCAGCGCAACCTTCATCAGTGGATCGTCCGAATGGCCGGCGGCGTCCAGCACTTCGTACATGGTTTTCTGCATGATCTTCGCGCGCGGGTCATAGTTTTTGTAAACGCGATGGCCGAAGCCCATCAGGCGAAACGGATCGTTCTTGTCCTTGGCGCGTGCGACGTATTCGGGAATGCGGTCGACCGTGCCGATTTCAGCAAGCATGTTGAGCGCGGCTTCGTTGGCCCCGCCATGGGCTGGCCCCCAGAGGCAGGCTATGCCTGCGGCGATGCAGGCGAATGGGTTGGCGCCCGACGAGCCGGCGAGGCGGACCGTTGAGGTGGAGGCGTTCTGCTCGTGGTCTGCATGCAGAATGAGGATGCGATCCATGGCGCGGGCCAGGACCGGATTGACGACATATTCCTCGCACGGCACGGCGAAGCACATACGCAGGAAGTTCGAAGCGTAGTCGAGATCGTTCTGCGGATAGATGAACGGCTGGCCGACATGGTACTTGTAGGCCATCGCCGCGATGGTCGGCATCTTGGCGACCATGCGCAGCGAGGCGATCATTCGCTGGTGTGGATCTGTGATGTCTGTCGAGTCGTGATAGAAGGCCGAAAGCGCGCCAACCGTGCCTACCATGACCGCCATCGGGTGGGCGTCTCGGCGGTAGCCAGTGAAAAAGCGGCTCATCTGCTCATGCACCATAGTGTGGCGCGTCAACCGATCTCCAAAGTCTGACTTCTGCGCCTTGGTTGGCAGTTCACCGTAGAGCAGCAAGTAACAGACTTCGAGGAAGTCGGCGTGTTCGGCCAGCTGCTCGATCGGGTAGCCGCGGTGCAGCAGCACGCCCTCATCGCCGTCGATATAGGTGATCTTTGACTCGCACGACGCCGTGGATGTGAAGCCCGGGTCGTAGGTGAACATCTTCGTCTGCTTGTAAAGCGAACCAATGTCGACAACATCCGGACCAATCGTGCCCGATCGAACCTTCAGTTCAACGGTTTGACCGTCGACTGCAACAAGCACATTCTTCTCACACATGGCTTTCCCCAGAAGCCCGGAAGGCCTAAATGTGCAGCTCCCGGAGGAATTGATCGGTGTTGGCCGCAAGGGAGACCTCGGCACTCCGAGGTGTCCGTGGCGCAATAAGCAGGTGCGGAATTCCCGCCCTACGATATGCGGCCGAGCCGATGGTAAAGATTCGAGTATTTCATCGCTTCCGGCTGGTCCCTCACCACTTGTAAGTAGTGGGCGACAGCGACCCGAATGAGATCGAAATCCTCTTGCGAGAAGACAGCACGCGATCGCTCGGGTTGGGTCGCTTTCTTTTTCTCGGCTTCGTTTTTTGACATGTCTTCCTCCAGTGCCGCAGGGGAGCGCCTGCCGCTCCCCGCTTGCCTCTGTGAGCTTGCCTGAAATCAGGCGGCGAATTGGTTCATAGTGTTGTGGGCTCCTCCAGCCTTCAGCGCAGCCTCCCCCGCGAAATAGTCCTTGTGATCGTCCCCAATGTCAGAGCCAGCCATGTTCTGGTGTTTCACGCAGGCGATGCCCTGGCGGATTTCCTTGCGCTGGACGTTCGCGACATAGCCGAGCATGCCCTGTTCGCCGAAGTATTCTTTGGCGAGATTGTCGGTCGAGAGCGCGGCTGTGTGATAGGTCGGCAAGGTGATCAGGTGATGGAATATACCGGCGCGTAGCGAAGCGTCGCGTTGGAAGGTTCTGATTTTCTCGTCGGCTTCGCGGGCCAAATCGCTGTCATCATATTGGTCGCTCATCAGTTTCGACCTATCGAACGCAGAGACGTCCTTTCCTTCCCGCTGCCACGTATCAAAAACCTGCTGTCGGAAGTTTAAGGTCCAGTTGAAGGAGGGGGAATTGTTGTAGACCAGCTTCGCGCTCGGAATTACTTCCCGGATTCGGTCCATCATGCCGGCGATCTGTTCAATATGCGGCTTCTCGGTCTCGATCCACAGCAGGTCGGCGCCATTATTGAGTGCATTGATGCAATCGAGAATGCAGCGATCCGTGCCAGTGCCTTCGCGGAACTGGAAGAGGTTGGAGCGCAGCCGCTTGGGTCGTAAGACCTTTGAACCTCGCGTAATCAGAACGTCTCCGTTGGAGATTGGCTGACCGGTGACATCCTCGCAGTCCAGGAATGAATTGTACTGGTCGCCGATGTCGCCTTCGCTGGCGCTGAAAGCGATCTGTTTCGTGAGGCCAGCGCCGAGTGAATCGGTGCGGGCGACGACAATGCCATTGTCGACACCGAGCTCAAGAAAAGCGTAGCGGCAAGCGCGGAGCTTGGCGACGAATTCCTCGTGGGGAATGGTTACCTTTCCGTCCTGGTGACCGCACTGCTTTTCGTCCGAGACCTGGTTTTCGATCTGCAGCGCGCAAGCGCCGGCTTCGATCATCTTTTTCGCCAGCAAGTACGTCGCCTCGGGATTTCCAAATCCCGCGTCAATATCCGCGATGATCGGGATGATATGCGTCTGATGGTTGTCGACCGCCTGAATCAGCTGCTGCTCTCGGGATCGGCTGCCCTCGGCTCGGGCCTTGTCGATCTCCCTGAACAGCGTGCCGAGTTCTCGCGCGTCGGCCTGGCGCAGAAACGTGTAGAGCTCCTCGACGAGGGCCGGCACACTCAATTTCTCGTGCATGGACTGGTCAGGTAGAGGCCCGAACTGCGACCGAAGCGCCGCGACCATCCAACCGGAAAGATACAGGTAACGTCGTTCTGTCGTCCCGAAGTGCTTCTTCAGCGAGATGACTTTCTGCTGGGCAATAAAGCCATGCCAGCAGCCCAGGGACTGCGTGTATTTGCTCGGATCGTTGTCGTAGGTCGCCATATCGCGGCGCATGATCGAAGCCGTATAGCTCGCAATATCCAAGCCGGTTTTGAACCGATTCTGGATGCGCATGCGTGCGACAGCCTCAGCGGCCAGCCCGGTCCACGCGGGTTTCGTCGCGATCAGGGTTTTGGCTTCTTCGAGATAGGCTGCATACGACATGAAATGCTCCAGGAACTTCGATTGTGGCGTGAAGTGCAATAACCATCTCCGCAGCACCTCTAAAGGCGCAGCGGTGTCATGCTGTCAAACTTTACGAAACAAAGATGTAATGTTGTAATCGAGGCATGGAGAAGCATGGCGTCTACCTCGGCCCTCGTCTCAGGCGATTGCGAAACTCCAACGTCTCGCTCAATGAACAACCCCATGATGAATTCCAAGCCCCTTCAGATTGGCGGATCAATCTACGCGCTGGGACGGGTCTACCGAATGTTGCGAGACCTGGCGCTGAAGCCAAGCGGTGTCGGCGGCCTTGCAGCCGAAGCGAGCAGGGGCGCAGTGAGATGTGTCAAAGCTCGGCTTGGCCTCTGCGACAAGCTCGGCGGTAAGCCGCCCGGCCATTGCCGACCAAGTGACGCCTTCGGAATTCATAGCCGTGCACAGGAACAGTCCTTCGACATCCGGCCAAGGCCCAATCAAGGGTGATCCATCTGGGGTGAATGATTCGGGGCCATTGATGAAGCGGCGAATGGGTGCGTCAGCCAAAACCGGGAAAATCTTCATCGCGCTTTCGAAATACGGCGCTATCTTGTCCCAGTCGGGATTGAGCAGGGTGAAGGCAAAAGGATCGGGTAGTGCAGCTGCATCAATCGTCTTGGCGTCCTCATCGAAGAAACCGACGAGCATGCCGCCCGCCTCCTCGCGACCGTACATCCGGCGCTCGGACATCACAAAGGATGGAGTTGATGTGGTTAATCGCGGTGTTACGTCTGCGATGACGTAGAAATGCTCGCAGGACCACTGTGGTAGGGCGATACCGCTGGTTGCCAACAGCAGACGCGACCACTGTCCACCCGCGACAACCACGGCATCTGCGGCAATGGGGCCCGTGGATGTGCTAAGACCGACAATGCGGCCGCTACGGATTTCCAGTCCGGTTGCCCGGCAATTCTCGACGATACGAACCCCGCGTTGCCGGGCGCCGCGCGCATAAGCAGCGGTAAGGTCGGCGGGATTGACGCGGCCGGAAAGAGGATTGAGCCAGAAGGCCGCAGCGGATGCGGGATCAAGCAGAGGATGCAGGCGACCGGCTTCCCCGCGCGAGAGCATGCGCCCGGCAATGCCTCGTATTGTGGCTTCGTGATTGTACGATTCATACTTGCGTACGGCATCGGCGTCTTGAGCGAGATGCAAGCGCCCAATCTTCAGCCATCCCGTGCTCTGCCCAGTTTCTCGCTCAAGTCTCTCTATTGTCTCGAAGGCGTAGAGCACACTTGAGTCATGACTCTGTACCGGGCTCCAAGTAATATTTCCTGCTGAATGCCAAGTTGTGCCGGAGCCCAGTTGCTCGCGCTCAAGCAATATGATGTCGCCCGCGCCGGCATCCGCTAGGTGCCAAGCGACGCTGCAACCGACAACTCCGCCGCCGATAATCACAATACGCCGACTCATGACTTGTTCCTAACCATTGACGTTTTGTTCGGAGAACCCGCGGAACATTAAGGTTGAGATCCCGTATAAGGACATCAAATTGCAAAGGCCCATGAAACAAATGGCCCATAATTCCGTGCTTGATCGAAGTGCGAGGGACAAAGCGGCCGTGAAAATGGTTTTTGTTGAACGGCTGAATGGGCGGGCAGAGAGGTCAGACCCGAGGCCAATCCCGCGGCAAGGATTTGGAACTGCTCGGCCAGCTTTGGATTCGGATTAAAGGCGAACGTAGCCTGTTTTGCTTACGCATCATGTGACCATTTCGACGCCGTTTAGGATGATCTCGGCTGATGCTGGTTATTCGAAGCCGAGCTTTCGACCGATGAGACGCTTGATGCGCGTCTCGTCGACATGGCACTTCCAGTTACGCTACGCTTGCGCCGGCTAAATCGGTCTAGCCGCCGATTTAGATGCGCTATAGTACGCTGGAGGTCTTGTCGGAAGCTCGTCGGCGCCATGGAGCGGGATGGCCCGCCCTGTCCCCGCCACACACGTTGACCGTCGGCATAAGCTCGCCTGTGCGACACCGACTAGCGGAAAATCGAGGAAAGCGTCGCTCTAAAGAACTTGCCTTTCCGCTTGTGGCGGCGCACCGCGCTTCAGCCTAGCTGGTTCGGATCGGAGGCGTGTCCATCGAGATTAGCGTTGTCCATTAAATTCGACCAAGCCCATCGGGAGCTTTCTTCGAGCTTCCCGACAATAAAGCTGGTTGTTCACGTCCTTACGGTGGACAACATTCACTGACGCCGTCTGGCGCAGAGTTCGGCGATCTGACCACCAAGCCGCGCGGAGTATTGCTCCCCGCGTTAGGTCGGGATTGGCAGCAGTCGGATCAATCCCACACTGTTCTCAATCTCGATTTGGGTGCCAAAGGGCTTGGAAAGCGTCTGCAACCGCTCGAGAATAGCTTTTGCTTGCGGTTCGGGGGCAAGCCGCGGCACGCCTCGGTTGGCAAATCTTTTCGTGCGTCCGAGCTCGATTGGATAGAGCCGCAATTGAGCAAGCTGATTGTCTTCATAGCGGCTGACGGCGACAATGCTCTCATAGTAGACCGCGTCGGAGATTGACACAAATCCTTCTGGCGTTGGATATCCTCTTGCCACCTCATCGACTGTGACCTCAGCGTCCGTATCGACCCGCGGATCCTTCCCGTATGTCTCGAACATGTCGGCCCCGACCGGAGTTCTGAGGTCTTCGTTGAAGAAATTGCCCAGGCCGTAAAAGATGGGCCGGCCGTTGTATATTTCGATGCCTCTAACATGATGCGGTCCGTGATTTATGTAGGCATCTGCTCCGGCGTCGATCGTCTTACGTGCGAATGTTTGTTCATAGTCCGCTGAATCGCGGCTGAATTCCCCGGGCTCATGTCCGTGGTTCGTGGCGATGCAGAAGTCTGCGAACTGCTTACCTCTACGCACGTTGCGCAGAATATTGTCAACGTCGCGCGGATTGGGTTCAAAGCTGTATCCTGCTTTCTGCCCTGCTTTGAAGACTACGCCGCCAATTACCACACGAGACGCGTCTTTTTTGGGGGGGGCATACCAAGGAAGCATCTCGCGCACCTGCCTGAGGTTTTCAAGCATCTCCGGCGTAACCACAATACTTTTAGCCAAGCGAAGAGGGTTCAGCCCCGGTCTGCCCGGCGCCTCGCCGGCCTGGTCGCAAGCACGAGCCATAGGTTCGAAGGTTGTGGCAAAAGACACCAACGCTACGCGGCCGCGAGGAGTCTCCAAAAAGCGAGCAGCCCCTGCTTGTGCTAGATTCTCGCCCGCACCGGCATGAGTGATTCCATTCTCATCAAGCGCACGGGTCGTCTCGCGCATGCCTTCTATGCCCCAGTCAAGTGTATGGTTGTTTGCGCGACTAACCATATTGAAGCCCATTGACCTCAAGTCACCTCCCAGCTCCGGGGCACTGATCAAATACGCACCGCCGTACTCAGCCTGCGGGCATCCCTTAGACGGAACGTCCAAGATGTTTGTCTCCAAGTTGCCGAACGTCACGTCAGCTCCGTGGAAGATCTTGAGAACATCGGCAAGGCCTGGGTGATAGCCCTTCGTTACGGGCCGCGCGTAAAGAAGATCACCGACTGCAGCCATGGTGAAGCCATTTTCCACATGAGTGGCAATCGAACCAACCGTATCCAAGGCATGCTCCTCTTCCTGGACTGGACGATTGGAATTAACAAGAGATTCCATATGCTCTCCACCTTTCATGAGCGAACGTTCAACAGTGACTATGTCAGCCCCTCAATGCCTTACCACCGGTCACGAGGCCGATTTCGCATGTGCAAGCCGGAACTCGTGGGCGTGTAGTCGACTGGATTTGTCCTCGGCCGGAGCGCGCACGTGACAGGCCACGACGCGGCCTTCGGCCGTCGGCACCAGGAGCGGCACTTCGATGCGGCAACGCTCGACCGCGAGTGGACAGCGTGGGTGGAACGCGCAGCCTTTTGGCGGATTGATGGGGCTCGGCACTTCGCCCTCGATGGGTGCCTCTAGCCGAACCCGCGTCGGATCCGGCACAGGAGCCGCCGCGATCAGCGCCTCGGTGTAGGGATGGACCGGCTTGGCGAAGAGCGCCTCGCTCGGGGCGAGCTCCACGATCCGCCCAAGATACATGACGGCGACGCGATGCGCGATATGCTCCACGACGCCGAGGTCATGCGAGATGAAGACGAGGGCGATGCCAATCTGCTGCTGGAGATCCAGAAGCAGATTCAGAATCTGTGCCTGCACGGAGACGTCAAGGGCTGACACCGCCTCGTCGGCGATGATGAGCGAGGGGTTAAGCGACAGGGCGCGTGCAATTCCGAGCCGCTGGCGCTGACCGCCCGACAATTCGGATGGGAGCCTGTGCATCATCTCAGGCGACATTCCGACTTTTCGGAGAAGGTCCGCGGCGAGCGCGTCGCGCTGCTTGCGGGTGAGGCGCTCGAAATTCTCCACGGGCTCGGTGATGATTTGCCCGGCGGTAAGGCGCGGGTTCAGCGACGAGTAAGGATCCTGGAAGACCATCTGCATCCGACGGCGCCAAGCGTGAAGCGCGTCCTTCTTGAGGCCCGCAATATCGGTCCCGTCGATTAGCACGCGGCCGCCCGTCGGCTCTACCAGCCGCATCAGGAGCCGCGCGACAGTCGACTTGCCGCAGCCGGATTCACCGACGATGCAAAGCGTCTCGCCCGCCTCAACGGTGAAGGATACATCCTGCACCGCCCGGATCACCGGGATGGTCTTCTTCAGGAATCCCGCACCGAGCGGATAATGCTTGGTCAGATTGTCGACTTTCAGCAGAGGACCATTCATGCGCCCATCACCTCTTCGGCGCGCCAGCAAGCTGCGGCGTGGCCCGACCCGACATCACGCAGGACGGGCGCCTTTTCGCGGCATATGTCGGTAGCGAACGTGCAGCGAGGTGCAAAGCTGCACCCGACAATGGGCTCGCGCAGGCTTGGGACAATGCCGGGGATTTCTGGAAGGCGGCGCTGACGGCCGCGCCGCGGATCAGGCACCGATCGCATGAGGCCCTGAGTGTAGGGATGCGCCGGACGCGCAAAAAGATCTATCACGTTCGCCTGCTCAACGATCCGGCCAGCATACATTACGATCACGCGTTGGCATGTCTCGGCGACAACGCCCAGATCATGCGTGATGAACATGACGGCCGTTCCCGTGCGCTCTTTCAGGTCGACGATGAGCCGCAAGATCTGTGCCTGGATTGTGACATCGAGCGCAGTCGTCGGCTCGTCGGCGATCAACAGTTCCGGCGAGCAGGCAAGAGCCATGGCGATCATGGCGCGCTGGCGCATCCCGCCGGACATTTCGTGCGGATAGTTGTTGACGCGACGCTCCGGGTCAGCGATGCGGACGAGACGCAGCATCTCCTCGGCCTTCGCCATGGCAACGGACCGCGAGGCCTTGGTGTGGATCTGAACTGCTTCGGCGATCTGGTGGCCGATCGTATAGACCGGGTTCAGGCTCGTCATCGGCTCCTGGAAGATCATGGCAATCTGGTCGCCGCGGATCTTTCGCATCTCCCGATCAGACAGGTCGAGGAGGTCGCGTCCACGAAAACGGATCTCGCCGCCGACTGTCCTGGCGGACAGCTTCGGCAGCAGGCGAAGGATGGAGAGAGCAGTGACGCTCTTCCCGCATCCCGACTCGCCGACCACGCCGAGTGTCTCGCCTTTCTTCACCTGGAAGCTGATGCCGCTGAGCGCGCGGGTAACGCTGTCTTCGCCGTAAAAGTGCGTCTCAAGGCCTCGAACATCGAGAAGCACATCGTTCCCTACAGTTTGATGCATCTGCACGCTAGCGCCTCCGCTTGGCGCGGGGGTCGAACAGGTCGCGAAGGCCGTCCCCGAGCAGGTTCACAGCAAGGACCGTGACGGCAAGACAGATGCCCGGGGCGAAGATCGTCAACGGGGCGATGGCGAGATACAGGCGCGAACTGGCGATCATGTTGCCCCAGCTCGGAATCTCGGGCGGCACGCCCACGCCGAGGAAACTCAGCCCCGCCTCCGTCAGGATCGCACTGGCGCAGACGGTGGCGCCCTGGACCATAAGCGCCGGAATGGTGCTCGGCAGGATGTGCCGCCACAGCACCTTGGGCAGGCGCGCACCGCCGCAGAGCGCGGCCTCCACATAGGGACGCTCGCGAACACCCAGAACCACCGAACGAACCAGCCGCGCGACGGCTGGCGTCTCGGGGATTGCGATGGCAACGATGAGGATGCCGATGCCGGGGCCCGTTAGAGAAATGAGCGCAATCGCCAGCAGAATCGTCGGGATCGACATCAGGCCGTCCATGACCCGCATGACGACGTTGTCGAAGCTGCGGCTATAGCCGGCGATGACACCTATCAGAAGCCCGGTAAGAGCCGCGCACGCCGCCGACAGCAATCCGACCATGAGGGAGATTCGGGCGCCGAAGATCGTTCGCGCAAGCACGTCCCGGCCCAGATTGTCGCTCCCGAACCACATCTCGGCGGACGGCGGCTGGAGGCGCTTGAACGGATCCATGTTCACCGGATCGCCGACGTAGAGCGGGGCAGCGAGCGCCAGAATAATCAGGAGCGCCAACACGCCGCCGCCGACCAAGACCAGCGGGTGCCGCCTTGCCAGACGGGGAACATCGGCTAGCTGCAGCCGACCCATCGGCACGGCTTCAACAGGTGCGGAGAGGAGGGTCATATCAGTACCGGATACGGGGATCGATCAGCGTGTAGGCCAGATCGACCGTGAGGTTGATAAGGACGTACAGACCCGAAGTCAGGATGAGCACGCTCTGGATTATGGGATAGTCGCGGTTGTTGATCGCATCCACGACCAGACGACCGATACCGGGTATGTTGAACACCGTTTCCGTGAGGACGACGCCGCCGATCAGATAGGCGAAGCTTATGCCGATGACGGTCAGGATGGGGACGCCGGCATTCTTAAGAGCGTGGTGGAAAAGCATGGCATAGGACGAAGCGCCCTTGGCGGCGGCCGTTCGCATATAGTCTTCCGACAAGACCTCGAGCATGCTCGCCCGCGTGACCCGGGCGATGAATGCAATGTAGCCAAGACCCAAAGCCACGGTGGGAAGGATCAGGTGCACAAACCACGGCCCGAAGCCACCATCGATCGGCGCATATCCCTGGACCGGTAGCCAGTGTGTCCTGATGGCGAAGAAATATATCAGAAAATAACCGATGACAAAGACCGGGACGGAATAACCGAGTGCCGAAAAGGCCGCGAGGAGTCGGTCGACGAAACCGCCAGTTCGCCACGCGGCGAGGATACCGAAGGAGACCCCGACCGTCACCGAAAGGATCATCGTCAGGCTCGACAGGGAAAGGGTCGGTTCAAGCCGCTGCGAGATGAGCTCGAGAACCGGTCGGCCAGAAAAAATTGAGATCCCAAAATCACCGCTGAGGATGCCCAATGCCCAGTGTACGAATTGAACGGGCAAAGGTTCGTTCAGTCCCAGCCGCTCCCGAATGGCGGCGATCATCTCCGCCGTGGCCGACTTACCGGCGATTATGGCTGCAGGATCTCCCGGCGCGAGCCGGAGAAGCAGAAAGACGAAGGCTCCGACCATCGCCATGACAGCGATGGTGGAAACCAATCTGCGTAGGATGTAGACGGACACGCGTCACGCTTTCTCTATGTTCCACAATGGAACGACATCCGACGATACCTCGATAAGTCCTGTGAGCGACTGGCGGCGCGCAATTGGCGTCACGATCTGGCCCAACCGCACGTCCCCTACGAACTCCCACCAGATCTGCTGCATCTTTCGAGCTAACGCCTTTCGCTCATCCAGCGTTTCAACGTCAGGCCATTTGGCGCGAAGAGCCTCATACTCGTCGTTCTTCGGCCAGCCGAACCACCCCTTCTCGCCGCTTGCGTTTAGGAACACTGCTGAGATGGGATCGGCCTGCGCCGGCTCGGGATCGTCAGTAATGAAGATGCTCCAGCCGCCGCTGTCAACAGGACCTTTGTTTGCCCGCCGGGCGGCAACGCCGCCCCAGTCGCTCGGTGCAAGCTCGGCATTGATCCCAATCTTTCGCAGGTTCTCCGCCAAAAGCTGCGAGGCGCTGTTGCCGGCCGCCCAATTCGTAGGCTGAAGAATGACAATCTTCTCACCGGCATATCCAGCATCCTTGAAGAGCTGCTTGGCCTTATCCGGGTCGCCACCCTTCTTGTACCAACCGGTATTTTCGTCATTTGAATAAGGCGTAGTGTTGCCAAATATCGAAGTGACAGCGTGGCCATATTTGGAGTCAGGTGCCGTAACGCGCAAAAACGCCTCCTGGTCGATTAGGTGAAGCATCGCTTGGCGCGCTTTCACGTTATCAAACGGCTTCTGCAGGTGGTTCATGCGCAGGCACATGTCTACGCCCGACTTATTCAGAACCTGGAGTGCAAGACTGGAGTCGCTTTCGATCGTTGAGTAAAGGTCAGCAGGTGGGAACCGAACGAAATCAAGCTCACCCGCTTGCAAGGCTGCTAAAGCCGTTTGGTCATCGGCAATACTGTCCCAGATGACGCGATCGACCTTGACGATTTTCCCTCCGGCAAATCCGTCGGGAGCCTCCTTGCGCGGCACGTATTTTTCGTTGCGATCATAAGTAAAAATCGCGCCCGGTTTCGCAAGATCCTTGTTGAAGGTGAACGGCCCCGATCCGATATTCGTCGTAACCTTTTCGGTAGCAGGCCGGTCAGCGTGCTTCTCGGGCATGATGTACAGCAAGCTTCCAGAAATCGTCGCCAATATATCTATCAGCAGCCCTAACGGCTGCTTGAGCGTGATGGTAAAAGTCTTCTCGTCCTTCTTTGATATATCGCTGGCTCGCGCCATGATCAGTTGGCCACCGGAAGCCACTTGACCCCATCGGCGGATCGACGCGACACAGTCGGCTGCGGTGACGGGAGTACCATCATGCCAAGCCAAGCCATCCCGGAGCTCAAATGTATAAGTCTTCTTGTCATCGGAAACGCCCCACTTCCCCACCATTTGCGGCTGCGGCAATGACTTGGAGTCGGGCGCAAACAACGTATCGTAAATTGCCAGGCCATGGATCTGGGTGGACGTATCGGTCGTAAAGATCGGATCGAAGACTTTGAGGTCACCTAGCGCCATACGGACCGTCCGTTCAGACGTTGGCGCTGTCTGCGCTCGCAAGACCGACGGGATCGACAAAGCCGTTCCAGCGGCCATGCCCATCTTAATGAGATTGCGTCGAGAGATTTCCACGTTCGGTTCCCCTTTCGAGTTCATGGCGCGGTTAATCCGCGCTTTTTTGAGTTTTGCGGACGCCACCAGAGCAGGATGCCCTTGTCGTTTCTAACAAGCGCCTGACGGGTGGTGGCAATTGGGCAAGACTAGCACCCGGCCGGAGTACAGTTTGCACCAAAATGCGTCGACTGCTGAAATACAGGCCCCACAAAGTGACGGCGTTTGAAATATCTCAGCCTCCGCTGGCGCGAAAGCTTATCTTCGGTTGCAGACCCACGAGCGTAAGCGGGAATTTTCAAGCGGCGCGCCAGACGCGAGACGGGGGAACGTGATCGAAATCGATTTCTTCCCGCTCGGCGATCAAAAGACATATGTTTTTGTGCCATGATCGCGAGCTTTGTCGTCCTTACAGTATTTTCGCTATAGTTAGCGATGTTCGCCACAAATTCCGCCAGCCAGCTGTATTCGTGCCAACTGGGGGCGGCGGGCTCATCAGATGTGGCGCGTCGCGTTTGATCATCCACTTGATCCCTTGAGAATCGTCGCCCAGCGGCTCCAGACTTCAGCGTTGGCTTATGTTGTACGCATCCGGTGAAGACCGCAGACGTGCGCATCCGGCAGCCAGGAGAACCGGAGTGCTGGGGTCAAGCTTTCTTTGGGGAGACGCGATGATATTCTTCGAGGAGGAGTTTGACCTCCTCGATGCCTTCATCGGTGAAGGCCAAGATCCCGTCGTCATCGTTGGCGCCGTAGACCCAGATGACGCCGTCCTCGGGCTCGAGACCGAGGGTCAGGTCCTGGATGAGCGCTTCGCTGACGCCGAGGTCCCTGGCGACACGATCGACGGTGTAGACGTGATGCACCTTATTGCGCTGCATGATCAGGCCGCCGCTGGTTGGGTCCGCAATTTTGCGGATCTCCAATTCCACGGCAGCAAATCATCGATCCGATGGGCCGGATAGGCGGGCAGTCGGGCGAGGACGTCGGCGAGCCAGGCCTGCGGGTCGACATCGTTCATCTTGGCGCTGACGATCAGGCTGTAGAGAACGGCCGCGCGCTGTCCGCCGCGATCGGAACCGCAGAACAGCCAGGACTTTCTTCCGAGAGCGATGCCGCGCAGGGCTCGCTCGGCTGCATTGTTGGATAGGCAGATCCGCCCATCGTCGAGGAACCGGGTGAAGGATGACCAGCGGCGCAGCATGTAGTTGAAGGCCTTGGTCAGGTCGTGCCCGCGCGAGAGCTTGTCGCGCGTCTTGATCATCCAGCGCTCGAGCTCGGTGACCAGCGGCGCGCTCCGCTCTTGGCGCACGGCGTGGCGTTGGGCCGGCGACAGGCCGTTGATCGCGCGCTCGATATCGAACAGGGCATCGATGCGCTTCACGGCTTCGACCGCCAGCGGATAGACCAGGTTGGGCTTCTCGCCGTGCGCCTTCTTGCGCGCCGCCGCTTCGATATCGGCCAGCTCGAACACTTTGCGCCGGCTGTGGGCCCAGCAGCTGGCTTCCAGAATAGGCGCCGGCTGACGACCCGTCGCATAGAGATCGCCATAACCACCAAAGGCATCGGCCTGCAGAATGCCGCTCCAGCCGGCAAGATGCGCCGCGGGATGTTCGCCTCGGCGATCGCGGGAATAATAGAACACCGCCGCCGGCGGATCGACACCGCCGAACGGTCGGTCATCACGCACATAGGTCCATAATCGGGCGGTATCGGTCTTGCCCTTGGCCAGGACCGGCACCGTCGTGTCGTCGCCGTGCAGACGCGAAGCGGCCAGCACATGGGCTTCGAGCCGCTTGAACAGCGGCATCAGCGCCGCGACGCCGGCGCCGACCTGGTCGGCGAGCGTCGACAGGCTGAGCGGCACGCCTTCGCGGGCATAGCGTTCGGCCTGGCGGTTGAGCGGCTGATGCTGGCCGAACTTCTCGAACAGGATCATCGCCAGCAAGCCGGGACCGGCCCAGCCGCGCGGGGTGGCGTGGAACGGCGCCGGAGCCTGGCTGATCGCCTCGCAGTCGCGGCAGGTGAACTTCTCCCGCACGTGCTGGATCACCTTCCATTGCCGCGGCACCACCTCCAGCGTCTCGGTGATATCCTCACCCAGCCTGCGCAGCCGATGACCGCCGCAGCAGTGGCAAGCGGTCGGCGCCGGCTCGACCACGCGTTCGCGCGGCAGGTGCTCGGGAAATGGCTGGCGCGCCGGTCGCTTGCGCATGTAAGGCGCCACCTCGGTGGTCCGGGCCGCGGCCTGTTCGGCGGCGATCTCGTCTTCCGTCGCGGTGCTCTCGAGTTCCTCGAAGGTGAGTTCCATCTGGTCGTGCAGGCGGGCTGAGCGTTCAGAACTTTGACCATGCAGCGCCCGCTGCAGCTTCCGGATCGTCAGATGCTGATGCGCGATCAGCGCCGCATCATCCGATGCCTTGGCCCTGGCGACCGCCAGTTCGGCCTCGACCAGCGCAGCGCGCGCGGCCTCGTCTTCGGCTCTGGCCAGCGCCGCGGTCAGCGCTGCTCTCAGCGCGCCAATATCGTCCGGAACAGCATCCTGGGCGGTGGCAACCATGCCCTGGAGTGAATCATAAAACGCGTCCGCTGACTCGCGGAAAATGGCGCAAACTCAAAGAAAAACTCAGCCCGCGCGCTGCGGGCGGAACGTGTGAAGCGGGTTGCGCCAATCGATCCCGTCGAGCATGTAGGCGAGCTGCGCCGGTGATATGGAAACCGTGCCGTCCGCCGGCGACGGCCATAGAAACCGGCCCTTCTCGAGCCGTTTTGCATACAGCGACATGCCGAGCCCATCATGCCAGATAATCTTGATCAGATTGCCGCTGCGGCCGCGGAAGACATAAAGATCGCCGGCATGCGGATCCCGGCCCAGCGTCTCCTGAACCTGCAGAGCGAGGCCTTGCATCCCGCGACGCATATCGGTCCGGCCGACCGCCAACCAGATCCGCACCTGGCTCGGAACCGGGATCATGAAACGCCCAGCGCCTTCACCATCGCTGCCGCCAGTGTTGGCGGCGTGGTCAGCGGAATCCGCAGCCGCACCTTGCCGGCGACCTCCAGCTCGATCACCGCTGGGGATGCCGCCGGCCGCGAAACGGCGACAGGCTCATCGGGAGCCACGACAACTTCGGCAAAGCCCGTCTCGCGGGCTCTCACCGTGCGGCGCCACTTATAGATCAGGCTGGTCGCGACATCGTACTGACGCGCTACCGCCGCCACTGTGGCCCCGGGCGCGAATGCCGCGGCCAATATCCGGCACTGATCCTCTTCACGCCAACGACGACGACGCTCCGGCCCGGTCAATAACGTCACATGGCTCATGCTGTGCTGCTAACTGCGCTCGTAAGGGCGACCTTAAGAGCGCAGCCTCGCTACCGTGCCGTCCTCTCGCAAGGCGGCCTTCGCCGGAGGGTATCCTTATGTTCGACATGGGATGACTCCCATTTCCCTGCCCACCTCGGTGAAGGCCTCGACGGCACGGTCAACATCCGTGCTCGTATGCGCGGCAGACATCTGCGTGCGGATGCGCGCCTGACCCTTCGGCACCACGGGGAACGAGAAGGCGGTTACATAGACGCTGCGCTCAAACATCTTCTCGGCCATTTGCTGCGCGAGGCTCGCGTCGCCTAACATCAAAGGGATGATCGGGTGGTTCGCACCAGCAAGCGTGAAGCCCGCCTTCGATATTTCCGAGCGGAAGCGGTCGGCATTGGCATAAAGCTTTTCGCGTAGCGCATCACCTTGTTCGATCAGATCGAACGCCTTCAGCGACGCCCCTGCTATGGCTGGCATCAGCGTATTGGAGAAGAGGTACGGCCGTGAGCGCTGGCGAAGCCAGTCGATGACCTCGCGCTTTCCTGACGTGTAGCCGCCCGAGGCGCCTCCAAGCGCCTTGCCGAGCGTGCCGGTGATGATGTCCACCCTGCCCTCGACGCCGCAATGCTCGGGCGAGCCGCGGCCATTGTTGCCGACGAAGCCGACCGCATGGCTGTCGTCGACCATGACCATGGCGTCGTATTTGTCGGCGAGGTCGCAGACCCCCCTGAGGTTGGCGATAATGCCGTCCATGGAAAACACGCCGTCGGTGGCAATCAGCCGGAAGCGGCAATCCCGCGCGTCCTTCAGCCGAGCCTCCAGCCCGGCCATGTCGTTGTTGGCGTAGCGGAAGCGCTTTGCTTTCGATAGCCTGACACCGTCGATGATCGAGGCATGGTTCAGCGTATCTGAAATGATAGCGTCCTCCTCGCCGAGCAACGTCTCGAACAGGCCGCCATTGGCGTCAAAACAGGATGAATAGAGGACCGTATCTTCCATCTGGAGAAATGAGGAGATGCGCGCCTCGAGCTGCTTGTGCTCTTCCTGAGTGCCGCAGATGAAGCGCACCGAGGCCATGCCGTAGCCATAGCGGTCGAGCACAGCCTTAGCCGTAGTCCGCAGATCTTCATTGTCGGCGAGGCCAAGATAATTGTTGGCACAAAAATTCAGGACCTTGCTGCCATCCGCGAGTTCGATCTCGGACGATTGCGCCGAGGTCACGACGCGCTCGGATTTGTAGAGCCCCGTGGACTTCAAGCCGGCCAGTTCCGCCGACAAATAGGCAATGAAAGCGTTCTTCATCTGCAACTCCGCAGGAACGGCATGACGTTAGCCCTCACAAGAACATTACCTGTGAGGACTGGACACTCATCACCGAATGGTAACGGCTGCCGATTCAGTCAATCCCGCGCCCGCGCGCGTCGAGACAAGAGGTAGAGTGGCCAGCTCCGAGCCCGTCTTATCCCACAGGATTTGTGACATCGAGCAGACCGGCATCACGATCTCGCGTAAAATCGACAGGTCGGTCGCCTCGTTGAGGTAAGCGTCGTCGGTGCATGACGCGAGCTCGGCACCGCAGCAAGTTGCCACACCCTTGGGGACCCCAACCCAATCCAGGGGCGCTGCGCCGAGGCGCGCCGGCTTGGCTTTCTGGAGTTTGCGTGACGACAGCTTATCGTCATCGTCACGATCCCGATCGCCAAGTTTGCTGTCGCATGGCTCATTCTGATCACGGGTAGATGACAGCAGTCGACCATGCAGGATCGTCGTGCTTTTGCCAGTAGAGATCCATGAGCCGGCGGGTGACGGGTCCGACGCGCCCATTAGCGATTGCGGAGTCGTCGATACGCGTCACGGGCATAATGCCGCCGGCAGTCGACGTGATGAATACCTCGTCAGCCGCTTTGATCTTGGCGCGACTGACATCCGTAGCCGTGGCCGGGAGCCCCATCTCGGCACAAAGGTCGAAGACAGTCCGGCGCGTGATGCCTGGCAGCACCCCAAAAGCTGGCGTCCTCAGGGATCCGTCCTCAACAACGAACACATTGAAGCCGGGGCCCTCCGCAACGTGTCCGTTCGCATCCAGGATCAGCGCTGTTTCCGCCCCCATGTCGTAGGCTTCAAAAAGGCCCTTCACGAGATCGAGCCAATGATAGTTCTTGATTGAGGGATCAATCGATTTTGGCGGGATGCGGACGGTATTGCTGATTGCAACATGCAGGCCTCTTTCCAGCTGTTCCTCGTTGGCAACCGACCCAAACGGGACGGCGAATGCCATGAAGCGGTTCTCCGCCTGGCGAGGATCGCGACTGAACGTCGGCGATGATCCACGCGTGCAGATCATCTCCACGTACGCCGATTTGTGGCCCGACAAAGCGACGCAATCGTTTAGGATCGATGTTATTTTCTCACGATCATAGGGCAGCTTCATTCGCAGCCGTTCCATACCTTGGAAGAACCGGTCAAGGTGCAAGTCCAACCGGAAGAATCTGCCATTCCAGACGTGCACCGTGTCGTAAGTCGCGTCGGAGTGCAGGAAACCCCAATCGAGCACGGAGATCTTGGCCTCGGACATCGGTAGGTATTGTCCATCCATGAACGCAACCCCGCGCGGGTAGCGCCGTCGATCAACGTAATGCTCCTCGACAGTTGGAAGCGCAGGTAAGAGCTGTGTCATCGGGGGCGCCATACTTCTTCCTTACACCGGGACGGTTGCTTTCCCGCGTGAAACGGTCGGGCAACCCGCACCGTCCTGACGCAAGATCAACTGCGCCCTCTAGATCGCACAGTTGATTAGGCGAAAAAGCTCAATCTGACGCTGAGCGCGCAATGGCGGTTTCAAAAAGGAGCCCGGAGTGATGACTTCAGCGCAACCCGCCCAACGCTACACCGCAACGCGTGGCTCGAACTTGACACGATCAAGCGAAATCATGCTCCGGAATTTTCGGACATTGGGGTTGGTATAGAGCTTTGTCTTGACGAAGACGTCAAAGGCCTCGACGTCCTCAACGGAGACGAGCAGCACGAAATCGGCGTCGCCCGTAACCATATAGCACGGGGTAACCTCTTTGGCCGCGCGCATCGCGCTTGAACTCATCGACAAGGTCAAGACGCTCACGGTCGAGCTCTACCATGACGACAACGGTGAGCAACTTACCAAAAGCCTTCGCATCCACCAGCGAGATGTCCGCAAGGATCACACCATCCGAACGCGAGCTTGTTAACTCGACGCATACATGACGCTGCCGAAGAACCGGCCAGTTCCGCCAGTTCGGCAAAAGAGAGCCGGTTGTTCTTTTGTAGAGCCGTAAGGATCCTTCGAGCTAGGTCATCCAAGGAATAATGTCTGCTATGATTGCAACTTCAATCATCGCCCGAAGTGGCGCCACAATCATTGCAGCTTGCCCTGAAAATTGAAATAATCAAAACAATCTTGACGCTTCCGACCGCAAGAATTCGCCGCTGCCTCGGCCTAGGAGTCCGTCAATGTGCGCTGCAAAGCCCAAACCGCACCGCAACAGGCCTTAACAACTGGCCAGTCAAAGCTAGTGCGCGCGATACTGTCGGCGGCCGGACCGCCGTGATTTTCATCGACCTTCGGAGACGAGCGAAGCGATTCAGGGCGATCCCGCGTCGAGTAGCGTGGACCCCCCTCGCGAATATGCAGGAGATGATCGTGTTGCGCAGGAAAGGTGCGGGGCCTCTGCATGGTTCATGACCCCGGCTCCTGTTGCATCGAGCTTACGTCGACACAAACCACAGCGGTCTAGTTCGCAGCAACAGGCTTGCACTCAGGCCTTAGGCTGGCTGCGCGACTAAGTTAGCTGCCGTGATGGCAGATATGGCCACGGCCTCGTCATTGTCGGAGGTGTCTCCGGTGATGCCGACTGCGCCCAGCAGCGTTCCATCGGGTGCTGCACAAGAACGCCTCCCGGAACGGGCACGATCCGGCCGCCCGACACTGCATTCAGCCCGCAATGAAGTGCGGCCGGTCAGCCGCAGCCTTGTCGAGCCAGCGTGACCCGAAGCCGACGGCCAACGCGCCGTAGGCCTTGCCGGCAGCAATCTCGAAGCGCAGCATTGAGGCACCATCTTGCTTCTGGAAAGCGATCAGATGACCGCCTGCGTCCATGATGGCGACGCTCAGGGGCTTGAGACTTTCGTACTTTGCCTTGGAGAGCGCGGCTTCAATCATGGCATTGGCACTAGCGAGGTTAAGCGCAGTCATATTCATAGTCATTTGTACTGATTGGATCGGTTGGGGCTCGCCTTCAATTCCAGCCTCCTGGCATGCAGCACCGGCTCCGTATACCCGCTCGGCTGCTTGTGGCCCGTGAAGATCAGATCCGTTGCCGCCGTGAACGCGATCGAATTGGCGAAATCCGGTGCCATCGGCCGGTAGAGCGCATCGCCGGCATTCTGCTGGTCGACGACGCCTGCCATGCGCTTCAGCGTCTCCATGACCTGGTCGCGCGTGCAGACGCGATGATGCAGCCAGTTAGCGACATGCTGCGAGGAGATGCGGCATGTGGCCCGGTCCTCCATCAGCCCGACATCGTTGACATCCGGCACCTTGGAGCAGCCGACGCCCTGGTCGACCCAGCGCACGACATAGCCCAGAACGCCCTGGCAATTGTTGTCGAGCTCCTCCCGGATGTCGTCAGGCGTCCAGTTCGGACGCGACACGACCGGCACGGAGAGGATGTCGTCAAGCTTCGCGCGCGCCCGGCTCTTCAGCGTCTCCTGCACGGCATGGACGTCGACCTTGTGGTAGTGCGTGGCATGCAGGGTTGCGGCCGTCGGCGACGGCACCCAGGCGGTGTTGGCGCCGGCCTTAAGATGCCCGATCTTCTGCTCCAGCATCGCCGCCATCAGGTCCGGCATCGGCCACATGCCCTTGCCGATCTGCGCGCGACCCTCCAGCCCGCAGGCCAGCCCGATATCGACGTTCCAGTTCTCATAGGCGCCTATCCAGGCCGACTGCTTCATGTCGGCCTTGCGGATCATCGGCCCCGCTTCCATCGATGTGTGGATCTCATCGCCAGTACGGTCGAGGAAGCCGGTATTGATGAAGACGATGCGCTCCTTCGCGGCGCGGATGCATTCCTTGAGATTCACCGTGGTGCGGCGCTCCTCGTCCATGATGCCCATCTTAATCGTGTTGGGCATCATGCCCAGCACCTGCTCGAGGCGGCTGAATAGCTCCACCGCGAAGGCAACTTCCGCCGGCCCATGCATCTTCGGCTTGACCACATACATGGAGCCGGCCGGCGAGTTCGCCCGACGCCCGCCCTTCTTGCCGATATCGTGGAGCGCGATCGCCGCCGTCATGATCGCGTCCATGATGCCTTCGGGCACCTCGTTGCCGTCGCGGTCGAGCACGGCCGGATTGGTCATCAGGTGGCCGACATTGCGCACCAGCATCAGCGAGCGGGCGCGAACCGAGAACTTCGAGCCGTCTGGCGCGGTATAGGTGATGTCCGGCGACAGGCTGCGCGTGAAAGTCCGGTCCGCCTTGGTCACTTCCTCCGTCAGGTCGCCCCTCATCAAGCCGAGCCAGTTGCGATAGACCGCGACCTTGTCCTCGGCGTCCACAGCTGCGACCGAATCCTCGCAGTCCATGATCGCGGTGATCGCCGATTCCAGACGCACGTCGGAGATGTCGGCGTCATCGACCTTGCCGATCGGCGACGTCGGGTCGATGACGATCTCGATATGGATTCCGTTGTTCTTCAACAGGAAGTGAGTCGGCGTGTTCGCCTCGCCCAGATAGCCGACGAACTGCTCCGGCTTCTTCAGCTTCACCGCCTTGCCATCGACCGTCGTCAGCGCCAGCGCGCCGTCCGCCAGCACGATCTTCTGGACGTCGCTCCAACTCGCACCGCCAAGCGGAACGCTCTCGTCGAGGAATTTGCGCGCCCAGGCGATCACCTTCTCACCGCGCACGGCATTGTACCCCCTCCCCTTCTCCGCGCCATCGGCTTCCGGAATGGCGTCCGTGCCGTAAAGCGCATCATAGAGTGAGCCCCAGCGCGCATTGGCGGCGTTCAGCGCATAGCGCGCATTTATCACCGGCACTACCAGCTGCGGCCCCGCGACAGTTGCGATCTCCGGATCGACGTTCTTCGTCGAAACGCTGAAATCCGGCCCTTCCGGCACTAGATAGGAAATCTCCGTTAGGAAGTCCCTGTACTTCGCCAAATCCTCCGGCTGGCCGTTGCGGCGATGCCAGTGGTCGATCTTCTCCTGGATCTCGTCGCGGAACGCCAGCAGCTCGCGGTTGCGGGGGGTAAGATCGTTCACGATCGATGAGAAAGACGCCCAGAAGGCTGAATTGCCGATGCCCGTGCCCGGTAGCGCCTCGTCACGCATGAAGTCGTGCAGCTCCCGCGCGATTTTCAGCCCGGCAGTCTCGATGCGGACAGCGTTTAGCTGCTGGTTGTCCACCTTATCCTCCTATACCACCAGACGATTGTCGACAGGAAGATCTTGTGCGACGACCTCAGCCAACATCGCTGATGTCGCGGCAGACAGTGTCCAGCCAAGGTGCCCGTGGCCGGTGTTATAGTAAACGCCCGGCGCCTTCCCTTTGCCGACACGCGGCATCATGTTCGGCATCATAGGACGGAGGCCCGCCCATGGCACGATGCGGTTCGTGTTGACGCCCGGAAAGAGTTGCCGCGTCCAGTCTACCAGAGGTCTTACCCGGTCATCCCTTATGTCCCGGTTCTGGCCGTTGAACTCTGCGGTCCCAGCCACTCGGAAGTGCGCTTCGCCAAGCCGGCTGGTCACGATTTTGGCCCTGTCGTCGAGGATACTCACCCAGGGAGCGGCTTCCTGTGCCGCATTGTCCCCCAGCTGTATCGTGATCGAGTAGCCCTTGACAGGATAGATGTTGAGACGATCGCCCAGCATCGCCGCGAAGTCACGGCTGTTCGAGCCCGCGCATACGACGATCGCGTCGGCTTCGATAACCTGCGCCGGGGCAGCTTGGCTCGAGTACGTCACCCTGAAGCGACCGCGTCGCTCAATTCTTGTCACCGACGCGTCGTAGTGGAAACTTCCACCGCGCCGTTCGCATGCGCGGGCCAAGCCGGTGGTATACTTGTGGATGTCACCTGTTGAGTCCGAAGGTGTGTAGAACCCACCATAGAAAGCGCCCTGCAAGGCCGGCTCAATGGACGCGATCTCGCCAGCCGTGACCGGCCGCCTGTCAAGGCCCCCTTCGATGAGGAGTTGGTTGACTTTCGTGCCGTGGTCGAAGCCCGGCTTGTCCCAATAGACATGAAGTATCCCGCGACGAACGTGGTCGAAATCGATCCTCTCACGCTCAGCGATGTCAAACATGTGCCTGCGCGCAGCGATAGCCAAACGGGTGGTGGCAACAGTATTCTCGCGGTACTTCGCGATATGGGATACAAATTCCGCAAGCCAGCTATACTTGTGCCATGTCGGCGCCGGGTTGATGAGGAGTGGCGCATCGCGCCTCGCCATCCACTTGATGCCTTTTAAGATGGTCGACCAGTGGTTCCAGACTTCCGCATTGCTCGCTGATAACTGGCCGCCGTTTGCAAACGAGGTCTCCATTGCGGCATAGCGCTGACGCTCTAGCACGGTGACCTCATAGCCGTGTTCCAAAAGGGTATAGGCTGTCGACACGCCGGTAATGCCGGCACCAATCAAAACAATCTTGGGCATTTCGCTCTCCAGACAAGACAATGGGTTCAGGCCAGTCGGCCCGCGGCTCTTCCCCAAATCTGTCACTGTACCTGAGAGCTTGACCGGGTGGCCCGGCTTTCCCCTTCGGTGGACGCTCTGGCGTCTCTCTCCAGATTGTTCGGCGGCACGGTCGCTTGTACCTGAGAGTTTCCTTGGGGGGTTGCTCCGTCGGTGTCGGCAACGTGCCGATCTCTCCCGTACTGCCTATCGAACAGTCCGTTTATAGCTCCGTCCAACGATGGTTACAGCCACGCTTGCCCCTCAATGGTGAAACAGGCCCATCATTTTCGCCAGCAAGCTGAAACGCGTGAACTGAGGATGCCCGTTTCTTCGGCAACCAGCGGGACACTCGAACATCTCATGGAGCATGTTCTCAGGCCCCCGAACCACGGAGCCGCTTATGTCAATGCGCTGCTCGCCGCCGTCGGCTACAACTGCCTCTTGCTCAACTGGCTTAGGCTTTTGTTTGCCTACTTCCTAGCCCTGTTCGCAACCGCCGCAGCGCCGCCGGTTCAGCCGCGATCAGCCTAACCGAAGTGCCGATACCGCCCAGCCGACCGCCGTAAGTTTGGAATGGTTTAGGCAAAACTCACGCTCAGGTGAAAAGAAACGGTCGCGTATCGGCTATGATTGCAACGATGGCACCTTTTGAATGGAGTAGCGTTTCATTGAGCGTCCGATCTTGCAACGAGCGTTTCGGACCGCTAATGCCACATCTTGGTTTCGCATCTAGGGTATCGGGATGATAGATGACCTTGACCGGCGGATCCTCGGCGTCCTGCAAAAGAACAACAGGTTTTCGTTCGCCGAGCTTGCGGATCTCGTGGGCTCCTCTGCTGCCTCATGCATGCGCCGCGTGAATAAGTTACGCGCCGACGGCGTTATCACCGCTGATATCTCCCTGGTTGATCCCAAAGCGCTCGGGAAGTCGCTGATCGTGGTCGTAACGGTGGAGCTTGATCGCGAGCGTTTAGATCTTGTCGATGACTTCAAGCGAGCAATGAGGGCGGCGAAAGAGGTCACCCAATGCTATATGGTGACAGGTGATGCTGACTTCGTTCTTATTGTAGCAGTGGAGGACGTCGAGGCCTTTGACGTTTTTGTAAAGACCAAACTCTACACAAATCCCAATGTGCGCAAGTTCAAGAGCATGATTGCGCTGGACCGCGTGAAGTTCGAGCCCCGGACGCTAGTATAGCGTTGTACGGCTGAACGTTTCCGCCACTCCTGCCCCCATTTTGAAGCGTCCGTTGCGGCTAGAGGGCCAGTTTGATCGCAATCAGTGCATCGAAGTCTGCAAACTAATTGGATCACAGGGTGACCGGCGGCTGGCCACAAATGGCTTTATCGCCCCGCTCAAGTGGTAGTCGATCGCGCTGACGACATTTGGCACGCGCGGCGTGCTTGCGGTCAGAGGTGCGCCAACATTTGAATTGCTGGGATGTGGAGTCGCTGGGCGGTTCTGCGGCGGTCAATCGTAATCGGGTGTGCGGAGCGCCTGGACTGCAAGATTTGGAGGACTCAGGAATGACACTTGCTGCAGCCGAACCTGCAACGGCTCTCCCTGCCATAAAACAGCGGCACCGGGATCAAAGGCAATATCCTCACGGCGTGGCCTTCATGGATGGTCAGTACCTTCCAATGTCCGAAGCCAAGGTGTCCGTTCTGGACTGGGGCTTTCTGCATTCCGATGCCACCTACGATACCGTTCATTTGTGGGATGGGAGGTTCTTCAGGCTGGACCTGCACATGGACCGATTCTTCCGCGGAATGGAAAAGCTGCGCATGAAGCTTCCCTACAACCGCAGTGGGATCGAAAAGATCCTGTCGACCTGTGTGGCGCTGTCCGGGCACAAGTCGGCCTATGTCGAAATGATCTGTACGCGAGGCGGCTCGCCGAACTTTAGCCGTGACCCGCGCCAGTCGGAGAACAGGTTCATCGCATTCGCGGTGCCTTTCGGGTCGGTTGCCAACAAAGAGCAGCTGGAGCGCGGCCTGCATGTCGCCATCAGCAACACCGTACGGATCCCGCCCAAGTCGATCGATCCGACCATCAAGAACTATCACTGGCTCGATTTGGTGAAGGGCCTCTTCGATGCATACGACTACGGTGCCGAAACTGCATTGATCGTCGACATCAACGACAACATTGCCGAGGGGCCTGGCTTCAACGTTTTCACCGTGAAGGGCGGCCGCTTGAAGACACCGGCTTATGGCGTCCTTGCCGGCATTACCCGCCAGACCGTATTTGATCTATGCGGCGAATTGAGCCTATCCGTCAGCGCGGGCGACGTTGATCGCGACGAACTGAAGGACTCCGACGAGGTTTTCATTACGTCTACAGCGGGCGGGATCATGCCGGTGTCCAAGATTGACGAGACCGTTATAGGCGACGGCAAGGTTGGCGCTCTGACTCGCCAGCTGACAGACCTGTATTGGGAGAAGCATGCCGATCCGGCATGGTCGACCGCGGTAAATTACGCATAGTACCGCGACACATTGTCGAGCTTTCTTCCCCCGCGCGGCGAGGGGGTGTGCTGCCGTGAGTCTGCCGATGACCGACGCTTTCATTTCTCATCTCTCGAATGAGCTTGCCGGCCTGAAGTCGGCCGGCCTCTACAAATCCGAGCGGGTAATTGCCTCGACGCAGTCGGCCGAGATCGAGGTTGGCGGCGAGAAGGTGCTGAATTTCTGCGCCAACAACTATCTCGGGCTCGCCGACAGTACCGAATTGCGCGAGGCGGCCAAGCAGGCGCTCGACCGGTATGGCTACGGCATGGCATCGGTGCGCTTCATCTGCGGCACGCAGGAAGAACACAAGCAGCTCGAGGCGACCATTTCTGACTTCCTCGGCATGGAGGACACGATCCTCTACGGCTCCTGCTTCGACGCCAATGGCGGCCTGTTCGAGACGCTGCTCGGCGAGGAGGATGCGGTCATCTCCGATGCGCTGAACCACGCCTCGATCATCGACGGGGTACGGCTGTCGAAGGCAAAGCGCTTCCGCTACGCCAACAACGACATGGCCGATCTGGAGGCGCGGTTGAAAGACGCGAGCGACTGCC